>JAENXO010000149.1 GCA_016649455.1 Gemmatimonadota bacterium
CCTCGAGGATGCCGCTTCGAGCTCCGCGGTTGGCCAGGCTCCCGATCCAGGCCGGCCTCCCGGGCAGGTAGTGGAGGGCCGCGCAGAATTCGACGCGTTGCTCGATGACCTGCGGGACCCCGGGCCGGACGAAGATGCGTTGGAGGGTGATGCGGAAGCACATTTCGAGTTGGGAGTCGCGTTCAAGCAGATGGGTATGTGGGACGAGGCGCTCGCCGAGTTGGAGAGAGCCGTCCCGGGGCTCCCGAATCCGATTCGCGTCTGGGAAGTCATGGCGGAGTGTCTCGAGCGGGCGGGTCGGGCCGACGAGGCAGTCGAGATCCTGACTACTGCCGAGGCTCACCCGGGAAACCGGGAGTCCCCGGCGTTGGGCGTGTTGTATCGTCTCGCTCTGCTTCTGCAGGAACGTGGGGATCAGGCCGGCGCCGTCCAGCGGCTCCAGAGGGTCGTGGATAAGGATTCCTCGTTCCGGGATGCCGCCAGCCGGTTGTCCGCCCTCTCCCGGTGACGGTATAATCCGGTCGTTCTCCAGGCCGGCGGCGATGCGTCGCGTACCTGAGCCCCAGGGAGAGTATGCTCGAAGCCGCAATTCCGACGCTTGCCGTTTTGCAGGCTCCTGTCCGGGACCGTCTCGCGGTCATGGATGCCGAGTTGCACGGCATGATCACGGCGGACTTCGGCGCGATCAACCAGATCAGCGAGTATTTGTTCGCCCGCCGGGGGAAATACCTTCGCCCGACCCTGCTTCTGCTGTGCAACGAGGTCGGTGGGCAACCCGCTCCAGAGGCAGCAAGGCTCGCCGCGATCGTCGAGCTGATGCACGTTGCGACGCTGGTCCACGATGACGCGGTCGATCATTCTCCAAAACGCAGGGGCATGCCGACGGTCAATTCCCGCTGGAGCCACCAGGTCGCGGTGATCATGGGTGACTACCTGTACTCGCGGGCGCTGGTCGAAGTGACGAAAATGGGTGATGTCGAAGCGATTGCGCTTCTCGCGAATGCTTCGAATCGAATGTCGATCGGGGAGATGCGTCAGCTGGCAGCTCACAATGCGCTCGGCGCCACGGTCGAGGACTACTTCAGCCTGTGCGACTGCAAGACCGCGTCGTTGATGTCTGCGGCGTGCGAGCTCGGAGCGCTCGTGGGTCGGTCCGAGTATCGGGGAGCACTCGGTGGATACGGTCATGACCTGGGAATGTCGTTTCAGATCGTCGATGATCTTCTCGACTACACGGTCTCCTCCGAGGTCACCGGTAAGCCCCACGGACTGGACCTCAAGGAACACAAGGTTACGCTGCCTCTCATTGCGGCCCTGCCGCGCCTGGGTGCCGGGGCTCGACGTACGGTCGATGAGCTGTTCGCGGATCTGGCCCCGGTCGACGATCATGTAGATGTGGTGATAGAACTCGTCAGGGAAGCCGGCGGTCTCGAGGATGCTCGCAAGACAGCGCGTTCTTTCGCCGCGTCGGCCAGCCGGTATCTGGAACCGCTGCCGGACGATCCGGCAGTCGAGATCCTGCGGCTAACCATGGAATTCGTCCTGGAGCGTCAGAAGTGAGCATGGACTTCGGCGGCCGCCGACGACCGTCGGCGAAGAGGGTCGGTCTGATCTTGGCCGGGGGCATGCTGCTCGGCTCTTTGCTCACTGAACTCGCCGCGCTCGCGTTGCCGGCGAGTGCGGCGCGTGAGTTCTTCATCACGACCGTCGCCGCATCGCTCGGACCGCTGACTGTGGACCTGCTCGTGATCGCGGTGACGCTCGGTCCGCTCGTGTTGAGACTGAACATTCTCAGCGTAGTAGGGATACTACTTCTGGCGTGGTTCTCGCGATCGTTGCTCTGATCGCTCCCGTCCTTCGGAAGGTGCGCACATGTTCGGCAATCTTGGGATGTGGGAAGTACTTATCCTCCTGTTCATCGTTCTCCTCCTGTTCGGAGCGAAGCGCCTCCCCGAGATCGGAGGCTCGCTCGGCAAAGGGATCCGGGAGTTCAAGGGATCCCTGAAGGAGGTCGAAGGGGAGTTCCGGGAGATCAGCAACGGGGCGGACACGAATACCGGGACTGCGAGTACGGAGCGCGAGAAGCAGGAGCAGAGTTCCACCTGAAGATGCAGCAGGGGCCCGGAATCGAGTGAATTCCGGGCCCCTCTCTATTCCTCGCGGCCGGCGGCGGAGCCGGTCGGCCTGGGGCCGCTCTCCCGAAGGATCTCCTCCTCAGACCTGTTCCGGTGCGCGCAGTCTGTCACGCAGATCGACGATCTCCGCTTCATCCCGAAGCGCCTGGACCCAGCGGTCCACGCTCATCTGCGACATCTGCGATTCCATCTGCGCTCGCAGCTGGCCCCGCATCACCTGGAATCGTGCGATATCCGCCTCGGTGCGCTCGTCGACCCGGAGGAACACGATGGCATCGCCCGCGTCGTACGGGCCCTGGACGGTGCCCGGCGAAGCGCCGAAAGCGGCCCCGACCGCTTCCGTTCCTCGCCCGAGACCCTGGACGAATTGACCGCGGAGGAATGGCCCTGCCTGTCCGTACGTCCAGCCGAGTGACTCGGCAGCCGCCGCGAGGGATGGGGCGGCGCGCACTTCGTCCAGACTGCCTGCCGCGATCGCGAGAGCTTCCTCGGTCCGCATCCGGGCGCGGAGCGTCTCCTCGATCTGCGGGCGCACATCCTCGAACGGGAATGTGCCTTCCTCGGTCCGTGAAACCACTTCCAGCATGTGATACCCGGAACCGTTCTCGAAGAATTCGCTGGCTTCTTCGAGCGGCGTCAGCGGATCCACCGCCCAGTCAACACCGACACCCAGAGATCCCGCGCCGGGCACGAAGTCGAATCCGTCCGTCAGAGTAACGTCTGAGCGAACCGGCACACCGAGATCGTTGCCGGCCTCCGTGAGACCCCGGTTCAACGCGATCCCCTCGAACTCGTCCATGGTCCGGAAGATTTCATCCTCGCCAGCCTCGGACAGCATGATCGGGAACAGGATGTGCGCCACGGCAAGTGTGTCCTGCACCCGATCAGTGACCGTGAAGATCCGATAGCCCGCGGGCGTCTGCAGGGGTGACGAAATGTCACCGACGTCGAGATCCGACACGGCCTCGGCAATCGATTCCACGAGCTGATCGCCGGCGAACCGACCCAGCAGTCCGCCACTGGTCGCGGTCAGGGAATCGGCCGAGAACTCGGCCGCGGCCTCATCGAAGGTCAATTCCCCAGCTTCGATCGCGGTTCGTACAGAATCCGCCAGCGCCTCCGTGGCCGCCGTATCAGTGGCCGTCGGCGTGGTGGAAAAGCTGGAGAGTCGAGCCACGGCCGTCGCCGGCCGTACGAACAGATCCTGGTTCTGGCGATAGTACTGGCGCGCGTCGGCCTCCCGGACTTCGATCTCGGAATCCAGGGTGAGGGCATCCGGGCTGACCGAGATGTAGCTCACAGTGGCAGACTCGTTCTGGTCCCGGAATGCCTGCCACACCTCTCCATCACTCATTGCCGTGCCGCCGGCGATCTGCTGGGCGAGCCGGGTCCGCGGCAGAGTCTGCCGGTAGTACGTTTCGATCTGAAGCAGCAGCTGCTCGTCGACCGAAGGATCTCTGAAGAAATCCTGGTACTTCGAGTAATCGAAGCTGCCGTTGGTCTGGAATGCAGGGTGCCGCATCAGGTCGGGAGGCGGGTTGGTCCGAAACGCCTGGCGGATCTCGGTCTCCGTGACCTCGATACCGAGTCGCTCGATTTCCTGTTCGACCAGGATATCCTGGAGCATCGCCTCCCACGCTTCGCTTTCGATCTGCCGCACCTCTTCATCGTTCAGCGACCGACCGGACACTGCCCGAGCGCGGTCGATAGCGAAACTGTAGGCTTCGCTCCACCGCGTATTCCGGATGTCCTGCCCGTTTACGGTGGCGACGACCGGATTCACGCCGAGTGTCGCGGCCTGGTCTTTCTGGCGCACCCAGTCAAGGACGAGCCAGCCGACGAACGCCACGGCCATGACCACCATGACCCACTTCGTATTTGCCCGAATCGAGCGCATGAACATGCGGCACAACTCTCCAGCGTCATGGTTTACAGCCGGGAGATCCCCGGGCGGGTCCGACCCTCGAGCCTGACCGAAAACAAGCGTCCAAACCTACCGGCGAGGCGGCGTGCGGGCAACCAACATATTGGCTCGCGACCGTTTGACACTCTGGAAACGTGATGCCTAACTTCGGTCAGTCGGCGCGACGGCGCCGCGCTCGCTCCACACTGTAAATGCGGGAGAACGGGATGCCGCTCGACGAGTCCACCGAGGACGAGATTCGCCGGTTCGAGGAACAGTTCAGACGACAACCCGAGAGCCTCGTGTTCGCTCGCCTGGCCGACGCCTACCGCAAGGCCGGAGACCCTCATCGCGCCCTGGCGGTGCTCGAAGAGGGAATTCGTCGACACACGGACTATCTAAGCGCCCACATCGTACGAGCGCGCACGTACGGGGACCTCTGCCGGTTCGAGGACGCCCGGTCCGCATTCGAGCGCGTGATCGAGATCGACGCCCAGAACCTGGTGGCGATCCAGGGCCTGGCCGAAATCGCACGTGAAGCGGACGACACGGTGGCCGAAATCGCGTGGCTGGAGCGGCTTGCGCTGGCTGATCCCCAGGATCCTGAGCCGGGTGCGCGACTCGAGGAACTCCGACGGCTGGCTGAACGGGATCATGTGGTCGAGCCGGAGTCGGATCGCCAGCAAACTCCGGAATCGACGGCAGAGGATGAAACCTGGTGGTCCGAGAAGTCTGCGCTGGAGGCGGAGTCGGAAATGGCCGGGAATCTCCCCGCCGACTCAGGGCTCGCGTCCGACTTGTGGTCGGGGCGGCCGGCGATCATCCCGGATCACGAGCCCGAGGAGAGCCCTGAGTCTGCCCAGGAGGGGGAGGTCGAGTCCGTCGAGGCGTCGCCCGCCGGTCCCGCTGAGGAGTGGGACGACGCCGAGGAGTGGGAGAATACGGCCGAGGCGCTGACCGATCCCTTCGAAGACCCGGAGGCCGATCCCTTCCAGGACGTGGAACTCGATATCGTCGCTCCCGGCGGGTCTCCGGCTGCGGAGTCGCCGGCAAGCGATGCATGGTGGTTCGAACCGCCAGCCGACCAGAGTCCCACCGGGCCGGCCGGCAAAGCGAACGAAGATGCCGACTCTGACGATGACGCGGATCTGCTGACCCGAACGATGGCCGAGCTGTATGCGCGGCAGGGGCTGATCGACGAAGCGGAGGCGATCTACCGGGAACTGTTGAGGGACCGGCCGGACGACGAGAGCCTGCGTGACGGACTCGACGCCGTGCTGGGAATGCGAGCGGCCCGGGTCGCCTCTCGGACCCCGGACATCGCGCCGGTTGCCGTGGAGGTGGAGGTTCCGGAGTCCGCGGCCGAGCCGGTAGGTCCCGGAGCAGTTTCCGCGGCCGACGATCTGACCGAGCTGCTGCGGGCGGGTGAGGCTCTCGTACATCGCCTTCCCGAGCCGCCTTCCTCGCCGCCGGACGGCCGAAATGTCGAGACGGAGCTGGAGGGATCTGATTCCGCCGAGCCCGAACCGGTTGACGAATCGCCGGATGCGCGGCCCGTGCTGGAGGAGTGGCTTCGTGGTTTGCGAGGCTGACCGCATGAGAATCTGCGTGGTGCACGGTCCGAATTTGAACCTGCTCGGAACCCGGGAGCCCGAATTGTACGGGACCGACACTCTGGCCGCGATTGACGAACAGCTGCGGACGCGGGGTGCCGAGCTTGGCGCGCAGGTCCAGAGCTTCCAATCGAATCACGAAGGGGATCTCGTCGATCGGATCCAGGAGCTGTCGGACCGCGTGGACGGGTGGCTGGTGAACGCTGCCGGGCTGACCCACTCGAGCGTCGCCTTGCGCGATGCGCTCGTAGCGAGCCGCAAACCGTTCGTGGAAGTCCACCTTACCAACATCTTTTCCCGGGAGCCGTTCCGGCACCGGTCTCTGCTGTCGGACGTGGCCCTGGGTGTCGTCTCCGGCTTCGGGGCGCAGAGCTATCTGTTCGGGCTGGACGGACTGCTCGGCGGCATGCGGAACACCGGGTGAGCCGGGTGCCCGGCTCAGACCGCGGCGGTTCGCGGCTCCGCAGGGTCCGTGACCGCCTGCAAGACGAGAGGCTGGATGGCCTGCTCGTGTCGCACCTTCCGAACATCCGCTACCTGACCGGCTTCACGGGTTCGAGCGCACTTCTGCTCGTCGAGCCCGGAGTCGCGACGCTGTTCACCGATTTTCGCTACGAAATCCAGGCGCGCGAGGAGATCGGCCCATCCGTGGCCCTGGCGATCATCAGCGACGGACTGTTCGATGAGCTGGCTCTGCGCCTGTCGGAGGAGCCGCCTGGCAGGAGAATCGGCTTCGAACCGGCGGCGATCACCGTGCGTGACCGCCAGGAGCTCGGTACGCGCTGCGGTACGGTGGTATGGGATGCCGCCGGAGCCCCGGTCGAGGAGATGAGATCGGTCAAGGACCCGTGGGAACTGGACCGCATCGAGGCCGCGGTAGGACTGGCGGAACATGTACTGTCAGACATCGTGAGCGAGATACACGTCGGCCGGACCGAAATCGAGATCGCTGCCGAGCTCGAGTATCGACTGCGGAGAGCCGGGTCCGA
>JAENXO010000301.1 GCA_016649455.1 Gemmatimonadota bacterium
CTCCTCCCAGTCGGGAGCCTCATCGGCCTCGCCGTACAGGTGCGGATGCCGATCCCGCATTTTCTTCTCGAGGCCGGCGACGACTTCTTCGGGGCCGAAGGAACCACGTTCCTCGGCCAGCACGACCTGAAACGCGACGTTCAACAGCAGGTCGCCCAGCTCCGACGACAGCTCAATGTCGTTTCCGTTCCGGATCGCCTCGGCCACCTCGTGTGCCTCCTCGAGTAGATACGGGCGCAAAGTGGACGGTGTCTGCTTTGCATCCCACGGACAGCCCGTCCGGAGGAAGCGGACGAGCGCCAGGCTTCGACCCAGCGCTGAGTCGGAATCTCGGATCTGCGCCAGGTGCTCGTGGCGCTCCCCGGAATCGCTGAAAATCTGTTGCTCGTCGGACATATGGCCGGTATACTACCCCGGCCTTGAAAAACGTGTCAATTGAGCCCAAGCGCCGCGCCTGGGTCGAGGTGGATCTGGACGCGCTCCAGTCGAACTTCGGCTCCTTCGCTGAACGCCTGTCACCGGGCTGCGGCATTCTCCCCATGGTGAAGGCCGACGCCTACGGCATCGGCCTGGATCGAGCTGTGCGTACGCTCACGCCCCTCGGTCCGTGGGGGTTCGGCGTAGCAACGACGGACGAGGGAACGGCGGTACGCTCGCTCGGCTGGGCGGGTCCGATCATCGTGTTCTCGCCGACGCTTCCGGCGGACACACGGGAGTTGCTGGAACGCCGACTGGAGCCCGTGATTTCAGGCCTTGACATGCTGGCGGCTTGCAGCCTCGCCGTGCGGGCGGCCGGAGGTTCGTTGCCGTTCCATCTCGAGATCGATACCGGGATGGGCCGGTACGGTCTCGGCTGGCGCGATGCGGAGCGACGGGCTGGAGAAGTAGCGGAGTTGCTGTCGTTCGGAGGGCTGCGTCTGCGGGGAACGCTGACGCATTTCCACTCGGCGGATACGAGCTTCGAGCACACGCTTGCCCAGTGGACCCGGTTCGGCCGGGCTCTGGACGTGCTGAGGCTGGCTGGCGTCGATACCGGGGTCGTGCACGCGGCGAACAGTGCGGCGGTTCTCCGGTATGAGGAATTCTCCGCGGATCTGGTACGGCCGGGAATCCGGCTGTACGGCGGTGGGGAATGGGAACCACGCGGTCGTCCGGTGGTGGCGGTTCGAGCCCGGGTTCTCGATGTCCGGGAGGTCGAGGCCGGTGCCACGGTGAGCTATGGCGCCACGTGGAGTTCCCCGGGTGCCGGACGGCTTGCGACGATCGGAATCGGATACGGAGACGGCCTGCGCCGCGAACTGTCGAACCGTGGACGGGTGTTGATTCACGGACGCCCGGCTCCGATTCGGGGTGTCGTGTGTATGGATTCGACGGTGATCGAGATCGGCGATCGAGATGATGTTCGGCCTGGCGACGTAGCGACCGTTCTCGGACCGGACGGGGGCGCGGAGATCGGGCTGGACGAAATTGCGGAGCTATGCGGTACGATCGACTACGAGATCCTCACGGGGTGGAGTCGTCGGCTGCCGAGGATAGGAATCCATGAGCGGTCGGGGCGCTGACGCCCGAGGCCGGCATACGGAGAACTGCATGCACGAGGACGGAACAACGGAAGCCGGCAGTCTGCGGTCGCTTGCCCTGGGGGCTCGGGACGCAGCCTACGCGCCGTATTCCGGATTCAGGGTGGGGGCGTGTCTCGAGGCCGCGGATGGCAGGTACTTCGTGGGCTGTAACGTCGAGAATGCCTCGTATCCGGTGACGATGTGTGCCGAGAGAGTAGCCCTCGGGGCTGCCGTCGCGGCCGGCGCCCGACGGTTCCGACGAATCTTCCTGTGTACCGACGCGGATGCGCCGGTCGCGCCTTGTGGAATGTGCAGGCAGGCGCTCGCCGAATTCGCGCCGGAACTGGGTGTGGAGAGCGAGAGCGCGACCGGTGGCCACGCGAGATGGACTCTGAGTGGTCTATTGCCAGAGCGCTTCATTCTGCGACCCGTGTCCGGGTCCGGAGAATCGCGATGAGGCGGCTTCCGGCCACGATCTGGCTTCCGGCGCTCGTAGTCGCTATAGCTGGTTGCACCGAACGCGCGCTGCTCGAAGTCGATCCTGAAACCGCCCCCGGACAGAAGACTCTGACTGAAGAAATCGAGATTCCGGTCCAGGGATTGCTTTCCTGGCGGGATACTACCTACTCAGGCTACGTACTTCCTTCGTCCTCCAGCTACAGGGTCGTCGTCGACTCGGTAGACCAGCAGTCTCGATTGCTCGCTCGCTTTGAGACGATTCCCGACTCGATCGAGACTCCGACCGGCCGCGAAGCGATCGAAGCTTTTGCCAACGGCCGGATTCGGGTGATTATCGACACGACGATCAGCCACGTGCCGTCCGCGGGGTTGGACCTGGAGGTCTACACACTGACGCGAGGGTACGACCGTGAACTGACGACGTGGACGCTGGCGGAGAAGGACGTCCCGTGGACGACTCCGGGTGCGGACCTGGGAAGACGGATCGCCTCGCTGACCATCGATGCGCCGTTCGATTCCACGGTCTCGGATACAGTCTTCGTGCCGTTCGTGGCGAGTACCGACAGCGTCCTGTCCGCCTGGCGGGCCACCGACGGTCAGCCCGGTCTTGCTGTAGTTGCTTCGGGGGCGACCTCATTCCTTCAGGTCCGGTCGATTGCACTGCTGTTCGACGCGAAACCGGAACAGCAGGACACTCTCATTGCCGGTGTGCGGGGAGCCGCAGGATTCACGGTGATCTTCTCGCCCGAGACTCCGGATCCCGGTCAGACGTCACGCCTCGCGGGTCTGCCGTCTTCCCGGATCTACCTCGACTTCGAGTTGCCCGATAGCTGGCAGGAGCTGCAGTTGAAGGGGTCGATGATCAACACCGCATCTCTTGTTTTCAGACCCGGGCCGCCGGCTCCGATTCCTTTCCTGCTTGAGTACCCGCTGGAGATCACTGCATTCCGGCTACTGGCAGACCCGTTCGTGGTAGGGCCGAAGACGCCGATCGGAGCCACGCTCGGTCCCAACGTGTTGCTTGATCCGGCGACGATGACGGAGGACGGTGCGGAATTGGTCCTGAGTATCACGCCGCTCGTGCGGGCATGGTCGTTCGCGCCGGCAGATTCGATCACTGTACTGAGGGTGGGAGTGCAGGCGCTGCCGGAGGGACGCGATCCCGGGTTCTGGCGATTCGGCTCGGCTGAAGACATACAGGCGCTCCGACCGAGCGTTCGCATGCTCGTGACGCCCACGGTCCCGTTCAGGCTACCATGAGGCGGCCGTTGTTGATGCGCGGTTCGTGGGCTGTCCGCCGCGGCCTCGTCCGGATCCCGGGCCTGGCGGCGATGCTCGTCCTGGTGCTGGCCCCTGCGCTGGCGGCTCAGATGCCGGCCACGGGACTCGGTCTCGGATATCCCGTTCCGCCGCTCGACGCACGTGCGGCGGCCCTGGGTGGAACGGGACTGGGGCTCCTCGGCGGGAGTCTTTCCGGGCGAAATCCCGCCGATCTGCGGGGATTTCGCCGGCCCACGCTGGGGCTGACGTACGCCCCCGAGGCGATAGGTGTCGAGACGCCAGGCGGCTCCCAGACGACCGGACGCAGTCGTGTCGCGATCGTCCAGGCCGCCGTGCCGATCCGATCCTGGACCGTAGGTCTCGGTTTCGCATCCGGACTCGATCAGGATTGGGGCGTTCGGCTCCAGGACACGCTCCGCTCATCATTCGGCACCTATCCGTATTACGAGCGCCGTGAGCACGATGGCGGTGTGAGCGCAGTGACGCTGGCCGTGGCGCGGGAAATCGGTCGATTTAGTCTCGGAATCGATGGTTCGGTCCTGACTGGAAGCCTGCGGCAGTCATTTTCCCGCGACTTCGAACCTGCACTCGAGGATCCGAAAAACACGATTGGAATCGCCGGCGGTGAAGCCCGGTTCAGCTGGTCCGGCTTTCGGATTCGCGGCGGAGCGGGGACCCAGCTGGGATCACGCGTCCGTCTGTCCGGCGTGATCGGCTGGTCCACGGATCTCACGGCCACGAGGGACAC
>JAENXO010000247.1 GCA_016649455.1 Gemmatimonadota bacterium
AGCTCGGGACGCGGATCGGATCGTGTCTGAGCTACGGGTTCTCGGAATCGGCCGACTATCGAGTCGAAGTCGTCGCGGCTGCCTCTGACGGGCAGCACTGCCGGGTGAAGGGTCCCGGGCTCGACCTGTCATTCGATGTCGCGGCCCCCGGCGCTCACAACGCCCAGAACGCCGCCGCCGCGCTCGTTGCCGCAATCCGATTGGGAGCCGACGCGGATTCCCTGGGCGGCTGTCTGCGCCGGTTCCGGGGGGTCGCTCGGAGGCTCCAAGTCCTCGGCTCTCGAGACGGCGTGGTCATCGTAGACGACTATGCGCACCACCCGACCGAGGTGCGCGCCTCGATCTCCGCACTGCGGTCGGCATGGCCGGGCGCGCGGCTGATCGTCGCGTTTCAGCCTCATCTCTACAGCCGGACTGAGGCGATGGCGGCGGAATTCGGCCTGGAACTGTCGGCGGCCGATCAGGCACTCGTACTGCCAATCTATCCGGCACGTGAGGAGCCGATCGACGGTGTCGATGCGGGCCTCGTCGTTCGGCGAGCACCGGGACACGTACGGCAGGGCAGTGTGAACGAGGCAGTGGATCTCGCCTCCGGCGCACACGGCGAGACCGTAATCGTGTTCATGGGGGCAGGGGACGTCACGGATGCTGCGCACCGCGCGGCGGGGGAGCTGACGGGTGATGCACTGGGAGTCTGACGTGAAGCTCTCGGACGAGGTCCGCTGGCGGATCGGGGGCGCGGCCGCCCGGCTTGGTCGCGTCGGCTCGGTCTCGCACCTGGTCGAAGCGCTGAATGACCTGGCGGGCGAGCCGCACCTGACGCTGGGGTGGGGCGCAAATCTGCTCGTCGCTGATCGCGGCGTCACGAATCCCGTACTCGTACTGGGGGATGAACTGGACTCGATTCGAACCTCTCCCGGACTCATCGAGGCCGGCGGGGCCGCAGGCCTCCCTGCCCTCGTGGGCGAAACGCGCCGTATGGGGGCTGAGGGCTGGTGCTTTCTCGAAGCCGTGCCCGGGAGGGTCGGGGGAGCGCTCAGAATGAACGCCGGTTCAGCCGACACCGGAATCTGGGATCGGGTGATCGAGGTTGAAGCCGTGACTCCCGAAGGCGAGGTCGTCCGGCTGACGGCGGCGGACGCCCGACCCACCTACCGGCGGGTCGAGATTCCCGAGGACTGGGTGTTTACGGCGGCACGGTTCGAGACCAGGACGGGAGATCCGGAAGCAGTCGAGGCCGAGCACTTCGAACGGCGGCGAAAAAAGGTAGCCACCCAGGTCTACGACCTTCCGAGTTGCGGGTCGGTGTGGAAGAACCCGGGGGGCGAGTGGGGATCGGCGTGGGAACTGGTGGACGCGGTCGGAATGCGGGGTGCTCGGGCCGGAGGCGCTCAGATCGCCGAAAAGCACGCGAACTTCATCACGAATCTCGACCGAGCCAGGGCGGAGCACGTTCTCGAGCTGATGCGCGAGACTCGACAGAGAGTCTTCGAGCAGGTCGGGATCGCGCTGGAGCCGGAAATCCGGTTCTGGGGTTTCGAGCCCGACGAACTCCGTTCCGTGGGGGCCGTCTCGTGACCCGGCAGACCCGGCGTAGACTCACGGTCGCTCTCACGGGCGCGCTCGTCGGAATCTCCAGCCCCCTGTGGGGTCCGCTGATTCTCCGGGGAATTCCCGCGTTCCACGTGAAGACGGTCGAAGTCTCCGGGACTCGATTCGCGTCCGATGCCGATATCCGACAGATGTCCGGAATCAACTCCCTGGCCTCGATCTGGGACGACCCGAGCAGCTGGGAATCATCGATCGTCGAGCATCCCCTGGTCGAGGAAGCGCGTGTGGTCAGGGCCGGGCTGGATCGGTTGCGGATCGAGGTGCGGGAAGTCCGGCCGGCGGCGCTGGTCCCGGTCCCTGGACTCGTGGCGGTGGACGGCGACGGATATCAGCTCGACGTGGATCCTGCCGCGCACGGACTGGATCTGCCGATCCTCCGGAAGGCCACGATCGATTCAGCGACCGGACGGATTCGGGAGGAGGAAGCGAGGCGATCCCTCGCCGTGCTCGAGGAGATCGATCTCCTGGCGCCCGAATTCGTGGAACGCGTGTCCGAGGTGCTGCCGCTCGACTCGGAGGCGTTCGATCTGAGGCTGATGGAAGGAAGTCTCGTCCAGAGTCTGACCCTTCCTTTCCGGGACGCGTCCCGGGCCTTCCTCCAGGCGGCCGCAGCGATTCAGGCCGCTGATCAGCGGGGAGCAATCGTGTCAGCCGATGCCCGTTATGCCGAGAAGGTATTCGTCCGCACCGGAGGGGAACGATGATGAACGGTCCCCGCTGTCTGGCCGGCCTCGATGTCGGGTCCGAGACCACGTGCGCGGTGCTCGTGGAACTGAAGGTCGCGTGGGGTGATGGCGACGTGGAGGCCCGCGTGCTGGGGATCGGTGAGACGCCGACATCCGGGGTTCAAAATCGTGTCGTGACGAATATAGATGCCGCCACCGACTCGATCCGGGAAGCGCTTCGTCTGGCCGAGGAGATGGCCGGCGCCGAAGCCTCGGTCGTCTACGCAGGAATATCCGGTGACCACGTGGAGGTAGACAGCTCCACGGGCGTCGTGGCGATCTCGGGCCGGGAAATCCTGCCGCGGGACCTCGACCGGGTGCACGAGGTGGCGCGTGCGGTCGTGGTTCCGCCGGATCGGGAGCTGCTGCACGCGATTCCACAGGACTACGCGGTCGATGGAATTCCGGCCGTGCAGGATCCGACCGGGATGGAGGCTACCCGGCTCGAATCCGAAGTCTGCGTCGTGACGGCCGGCGCGGTTCCGGCGCAGAACCTGAGGAAGGCGATCGACCGGGCTGGATTCAAGCTCGAGGAACTCGTTCTCGCGCCTCTCGCCACCAACCTCGCCGTGCTCTCCGAGGAGCAGCGGAAAGCGGGAGTCGTAGTGGTGGAAATCGGTGCCGCCGCCACGGAAGTGCTCGCATTCAAGGACGCGCGACTCCGGCTGTTCGCGACCCTGCCGTGGGGCGGCGCGACGGTCACCAACGACATCGTGAAGGGACTCGGCGTGTCGGCTGCCGATGCCGAGCGACTGAAGTCGGAGCACGGCAGCGCGCAGACGAAGCGAGTCGACGCGTTGGAGATGCTCGAGATCTCCGGACCGACTCCGGGCAGCGTGCGCACCGTCTCGAAGGAGCTGCTCGCGCACATCATCGAGCAACGGTTGGACGAGATGCTCGGACTGATCTACGACGAGCTCGATAGCCGGGAACTGCTCGACGGGCTGCAGGCAGGAGTAGTGCTGGCCGGCGGGGCGGCCCGGATGGACGGGGTCGTCGAGCTCGCCCAGGAAGTGTTCAATCTCCCGGTTGCACTCGGCGAACCGGGGGCCGGCCTGTCCGGACTCGTGGATGCCGTACGAAGGCCGGAATGCGCCACCGCGGTGGGACTGGCGCTGTACGGACGTCATCGCCGGGCCGAACGACCGGTCGGCTCGGCCATGCGCGCGATCGGGCGCGTGTCGGAATGGTTCAGTGAGTTCTTCTGATGGCACGGGATCGGACTCGTGATGGAGCCGCCACTGAGAGGCGGTCGCCTGATCGAGAGACGACCCGACGGAACGGGAACGCAGGTAAAACGCTCGAACGGGAGGGACAGATGGTATTCGAGTTTGACGACGGGGGAACGCGCAACGCGCGGATGAAAGTCGTGGGAGTAGGCGGCGCTGGAGGCAACGCCGTGAATCGGATGATCGACGAGAGCCTGGACGGAGTCGAATTCGTAGCGATCAACACAGATGCGCAGGCGCTGAAGAACTGCGAAGCGCACATCAGGCTTCAGGTCGGTCGCAAGCTCACTCGCGGTCTCGGAGCGGGGGCGCGTCCCGAGGTGGGAAGACAGGCGGTCGCCGAGAGCGAGGAAGAAGTACGAAAAGCCCTGGAGGGCGCCGACCTCGTATTCGTGACTGCCGGAATGGGCGGTGGCACGGGCACCGGTGCGGCCCCGCGAGTCGGTCAGATCGCTTCTGAACTCGGCGCCCTGGTCATCGCTATCGTAACGCGTCCGTTCCTGTTCGAGGGCAAGAAGCGGATGCGCCACGCCGAGCTCGGTCTCAAGGACCTGCGTCGATCGGTCGACACGATGATCGTGGTTCCGAACGAGCGACTGCTGTCGGTCGTGGGGAAGGGGACGACGTTCCGTGATGCACTCAAGAAGGCGGATGAGATCCTGCTCCACGCCACCCGGGGCATCTCCGACCTGATCAGCGTCACCGGTGAGGTCAACGTGGACTTCGCTGATGTCCGCACCGTGATGTCGAATCGCGGCGCGGCGCTCATGGGTACAGGCGAGGCGACCGGTGAGAACCGGGCCGTCGAGGCGGCTCAGCTGGCGATTTGCTCGCCGCTACTCGACAACGTATCCATCCACGGAGCTACGGGTGTGCTGGTGAACATCTCCGGCGGGATGGACCTGGCGATCGACGAGGTTACGACGATCAACTCGATCGTGCAGGAAGCTGCCGGCGACGAAGCCGAGATGATCTTCGGAGCCGTGCACGATCCCGAGTTGGACGGACGGATCCGGGTGACCGTGATCGCCACCGGGTTCGGGGACGAGGTCGACGTCGAGCCTGTTCCGACCCTCAAGGTGGTTCCGGCCATTCCGGCTCCGGCGGAATTGCCGCCGCGACTGGTGAGGGTGGCAGGCGGCGAGCCCGAGGCGGTCGACTCGCGCCGGGACCAGATTCGTGGTCAGCTCGGATCGCGTCTGCATCTCGAGGACCTTGAGATTCCGACCTTTATCCGGAGACAGATGGACTGACGTCGCTTGAGC
>JAENXO010000318.1 GCA_016649455.1 Gemmatimonadota bacterium
GAAACCGGCGCCCTCCTGTCTCGCATCTCCCTCGATCCACGTCCATCGGAGAGCGACGAACCACACGGCCTGGCGATCGCTCCCGATGGCCGCCACTGGTATGCCACGCTCGCACACGGCGATCCGACGCTGTCGAAGTTCGAGCGTCCGGCGGATCGTCGGGTCGGTCGAGGTCGTCTTTCGTCGGCCGGGGCGGCCAGGGTAGAGATCGATCGGACAGGAGAGTTCGCCTTCGTGGCCGACTACGATCGCGCCCGGCCTGGAGAAGCCGGCGAAGTCCTGGCGGTTCGTCTGTACGATCTCGAAGTCGTCGCCCGCCGCCGCGCGTGTCCGGGCCCGCATCACGCGATACAGAACCCCGTGTCAGGGCAGGTCGCAGTGGCCTGCAGCCTCGGTGACGAGGTCGTTCTGCTCACCTCGCCGGGCCTCGAGGAAATCGGTCGATTCCCGGTGGATGCCGAGCCCGGCGAGGCCGGATCTCCTGGGTTCAAGCCCCTCAACCTGGCCTGGTCCCCCGATGGAAGCAGGCTCTACGTCGCGCTGCACCTCGCAGACCGCGTCCGCGTATTCGACCCGGATGGAACGATCGTGGGGGAAGTCGTGACTGGCAGGCGGCCGGCCCAGATCGCGCTCAGCGCGGATGGAAGGACGCTGGTCGTGGCGAATCGGGGCGATGGAACCCTGTCGCTGATCGACACGGCGACGCTGCAGGAACGTTCGAGGGTGGAACTGGGCACCGCGCACCCGCATGGCGTCGGGCTCGACGGCTCCGGTTCACGGGCATTCGTGACGTGCGAGGGAACTCCCTCGGCCCCGGGACGACTGGTCGCCGTGGAGCTGGATTCCGATCCCCCGGCCGTCGCCTGGTCTGTCGAAACCGGCTCCGTTCCGCTGGGTGTGGCCTGGGCGCCGGCGGTCAGGCAGGGATGATTCGGGCAGGGGCGAGGGACCGCTCGCCCGCACCTGGCGACTCAGACGTTGGCCAGCGCCCGCTCGAGCCGGGACTGTGCTTCCTCGGCCACCGCTTCGAGTCCTTCGGCGTCCGCCACCGTCATCATCACGCTCGGGCGCGCGATGGCGATCTCGGAGCCGGAGCTGGTCTCCGCCACGACCACGTTGCAGGGCAGCATGAGGCCGATCATGTCCTCGGCCGACAGCGCGCGGTAAGCGAGCGGCGGGTTGCAGGCGCCGAGGATCACGTACGGCCGAAAATCGACGTCGATCTTCTTCTTCAAGGTCTCCCGCACATCGATGCGGGTGAGGATCCCGAAGCCTTCCTGCTGGAGCGCCGCTTCCACCCGCACGACGGCAGCGTCATATCCGACGCCAGGCAGGGATCGATACATGCCGAAGTCATTTTCCTTCATTGATCATCATCCTCCGGGTCTGTCACGTGTCTGGTTCGAAGCTGGATCACGGTCCGACCTTGCGTGGCCGTCGGTCGCGCGGTCCTTTTTCAAGTGTGAAACGGCTTCCGCTCACCCTCCTGATCGCGGTCCTCGCGGCCTGCTCCTCGAACCCCGAGCCGATGACTTCCGTGTCTCCGGGTTGGAGCGAGAAGGGCGAAGCTTCCTGGTACGGTCCCGGCTTCGATGGGAAGCGGACCGCCTCCGGAGAAGTCTACGACATGGAGGCGATGACCGCCGCCCATCGAGAGCTTCCGTTCGGAACTCGCGTCCAGGTGCGTAATCTCGACAACGGTCGCGAGACGGTCGTCCGGATCAACGATCGCGGACCATTCGCGCACGGGCGGATCATCGATCTGTCGAAAGCGGGGGCGCGTGAGATCGGCATGCTCGGCACGGGCGTGGCCGAAGTCCAGCTGGAAGTCGTCGGCGCGCCGCCTGCGCTCGAATGCAGTCTTGTGCAGGCCGGAGCGTTCGGTGACCCGGAGAATGCAGAGGACCTGGCAAGGCAGATCCGGCGCCGGGGAGAGACGGTCCGCGTCGAACGCGGTGGTGACGGCCTCACGAGGGTGCTGATCGGTCCGTTCTCCGACCAGAAAGAGGCAGAGAAGATCCGAGCGCGCTATGGTGGAGCGATCCGCCCGTGCGGCGGATTCTGAGAGACATGGGCCGGAACCAGAAACCCGGGGCGTACGGTCGGGTATGGTTCGGGACCGCACGGAATGGCGGGAACAACCGGGTTCAACGGGTGGGTCGCGCGGGACGCGACCCGTGGTGTCGAGGGAGAACGTACATGACGCGGAATCGACGTGGTGCCCTTCCGTTCCTCGTGGCTGGCGGGGTCATCCTCGCCACGCTCGGACTTCCGTCCCGGGCTGAAGCCCAGTACTTCGGGCGAAACAAGGTCAACTACGAGACCTTCGACTTCAAGGTTCTGAAGACCGAACACTTCGACATCTACTACTACGATGACGGCGCGGAGATCATCCCCGACGCCGCCCGGATGGCGGAGCGCTGGTATGCGAGAATTGCGAGGCTGCTGGACCACCAGCTGAAGGGCCGCCAGCCGCTGATTCTGTACACGAGTCACCCGCACTTCGAGCAGACGAACGCGATAAACGGGCAGATCGGAGAGTCTACCGGCGGTGTTACGGAGGTCCTGAAGAACAGGATCATCCTGCCGCTGGCCGGACCTCTCGATGGATCCGACCACGTCATCGGTCACGAGCTCGTGCACGCCTTCCAGTTCGACATCACGAGCGTCTCCGGTGACGGAGGAATCGGTTTCCGTGGTCCGACGGCTCTGATGCTCCCGCTCTGGTTCATCGAAGGAATGGCCGAGTACCTCTCCATCGGACCGGTGGATGCGCACACGGCGATGTGGATGCGCGATGCCGCGGCGGGTTGCTGTGGTCTTCCCACGACTACCGACCTGTCGAACAGCTGGGAGTACTTCCCGTACCGCTGGGGCCAGGCGTTCTGGGCCTTTGTGGCCGGAACCTGGGGCGACGAGGCCGTCGGCAAGGTGCTCCAGGTCGCGGGGCGCTCCGGAAATCCGGAAGGCGCCCTGGAAGTGGTCTTGCAGACCTCGATTGCCGAGATCAACCGCGAGTGGCACCAGTCGATCTATGATGCCTACGCGTCAGTGGCGACCCGAATCGTGGACCCGGCACTGGTCGAGCAGCGACCCCCGCTGCCCGACATTCCGGACCCGTTGTTCCCGGATGACGCCCCGGATCAGCCCCCCGAGGATCGACCGGACCGGGACGCGCTGGAGGAAGTCTCTCGTCGCGTGCTGGCGGAACAGCACCACGGGGCGCGCGAGCTGTTCTCGGACCGGACAGGATCCGGAAGCCTGAACCTCGGCCCGGCCCTGAGTCCGGACGGAAGCCGGATCGTCTTTCTGTCGGAGAAGAGTCTGTTCGCGATCGAGATGTTCCTGGCGGACGCGGAGACCGGCGAGGTCATCCGCAGGCTCACGAAGAACGCGACCGACCCGCACTTCGAGAGCCTCCAATTCATCAATTCCTCGGGCGCGTGGAGCTACGACGGGAGCATGTTCGGCTTCGGTTCCATAGTCAGCGGCGATGCCGCGCTCACGGTCATTAATCCGGAAAACGGCAAGAAGATCGTCGAGCATCGGTATCCGGAGCTCGGCGAGATCTACACGCCGACCTTCTCGCCCGACGGGCAGAGAGTCGCATTCGCCGCGATCATCGGCGGGTACATGGACCTGTTCGTGACCGATCTCGCGACCGGTGACCTGCGACGCCTGACCAACGACTTGTATACGGATCTCCAGCCTGCGTGGTCCCCCGACGGGGCAGTGATCGCGTTCGTCACGGGCCGGTATTCCACCGACCTGCAGACGCTGGCGTTCGGCAACTACCGGCTCGCGGTGATCGATCCCGATTCGGGAGAGATCCAGGC
>JAENXO010000420.1 GCA_016649455.1 Gemmatimonadota bacterium
AGCCCGAAAGGATAGTGTTGATACGCCCTGCTGTCAATTCCGGAATCCGGCGAATCAGGCCATTCCGTAGCGTGCCGTGACGTCCGTATCGGCTGGAGCGGCGAGCAGGCGATACTCGTCGTGCCCGAGCAGCGGATCGTCGCGGACATCCAGGTCCATCCCGCATTCGCGGCTCGTCGCGCGCAGGAATTCGGGCTCCTGTTCCAGCAGGTACAGCGCTACCTCCGGGTGCACCCGCATGGTGATCGCTCTCTTCTCCCCCAGCGACTTTGCCCGCCTGAGCGCCCGATCGATACGCCGAACCACGGTCTCCGGGGCCAGAACACGTCCGGTACCGTCGCAACTCGTACATGGCTCGGTCATCATCTGCACGAGGCTCGGGCGGACGCGCTGTCTGCTCAACTCGAGCAACCCGAGATCCGAGATGCTGAACACCTTGGTTCGTGCACGGTCCCGGCCGAGATAGCTCTTCATCTCCTGCTGGACCTTCTCGCGGGACTCCTTGTCGTCCATGTCGATGAAGTCGCACACGATAATCCCGCCGATATCTCTCAGGCGGAGCTGCCGCGCGATCTCACCCGCGGCGTCGATGTTGGTGCGCAGAATCGTCTTCGCCGGGTCCTTCTTTCCGGTGTAGCGGCCCGTGTTCACGTCGATCGAGACGAGCGCCTCGGTGTGCTCGATCACGATGTGCCCGCCGGACTTCAACTCCACTCGCCGGTGGAACGCCGCTCGGATCTCCTCCTCGAGCCCGAAGTGATCGAAGATCGGGGTGTCGCCCTCGTACTTCCGGACCCTGTCCAGCAACTCCGGGCCCACCTGCCCGAGGTAGGACCGGATCTCGTGGTGCAGTCCGTCGTCGTTTACCGTCAGCAGATCGATCTTCTCGCTGAACAGGTCGCGGATGATACCGGAGGTGAGCTCCTCCTCCCGGTGGACCAGCGCGGGCGCCTTCATGCTCTGAACCCGCCGCTCGATCTTGCTGTACGTCTTTCGAAGAGCGGCGAGCTCCTTTTCGAGCGTCTTGCGGTTCAGCTCCTCGCTGACGGTCCGGACGATCACGCCACCTGACCGATCTCCGAGCGCTTCCCGCGCCACCGCCCGCAGCCGCGATCGCTCTTCACGGTCTTCGATTTTCCGGCTCACACCGACATGGCTGCTGTCGGGGATGAACACGACGAAACGGCCGGGAAGGGAGACCTGCGATGTGACCCGTGGCCCCTTGGTGCCGATCGGCTCCTTGGTGACCTGGACCAGGACTTCCTGCCCGCGCTCGATCTGGTCCTGAATCGGCGGGTAACGGCGTGACCGGCGACCGCCGCCGTTCCCGTTATCGTCATCCTCCTCTTCCACGAGATCGGAGACGTGCAGAAACGCCGACTTTTCGGTCCCGATATCGACGAACGCAGCCTGGATGCCCGGCAGCACGGCCTCTACCCGACCCAGATAGAGGTGGCCGACCATCCGATCTTCCTCGGCCCGTTCGTGCATCAGCTCGACGAGCCTACCGTCTTCGACGATCGCCACCCGGGTCTCCGCCCCGGCGGCGTCGATTACGATTTCCCTGCGCATAAATATCCAGACCCCGCGAATCGGCGGGGAGACTTCAGCGTGTTTGCCCCTTAATCGAAAGGGCTGCGGCAGGTCCGGCCCGCGGCCCGGGGGCCGAATCTATGGTCGGTGCCGCTCCGACACCACTTCCGTCGCTCAGGGCTCGAGATCCCGCAGCAACTCACGGGCGATCAGGATTCGCTGAATTTCGCTCGTCCCTTCGCCGATCTCGGTGATCTTCGCGTCCCGCATCATCCGTTCGACCGGGTACTCCCTGCTGTAGCCGTATCCGCCGTGCAGCTGAACGGCATCGATCGTCACGTCCATCGCGGCCTCGGAGGCGAACAGCTTGGCCATGGACGCTTCCATCTTGTGCGGGCGACCGGTCTGCCGCAGCCAGGCGGCATGGTAGGTCATCAAGCGGGCTGCATGGATGCGCGTGGCCATGTCCGACAGCTTGAACTGGATCCCCTGGAACTTGTTGATCGGACGACCGAACTGCACTCGCTCTCCGGTATAGCGAACCGACGCTTCCAGTGCTCCCTGCGCGATCCCCAGGGCATGAGCCGCAATCGAGATCCTGCCTCCGTCGAGCGTGTCCAGGAATACCTTGAATCCCTCGTTCTCAAGGCCGATCAGATTCTCCACCGGGACTTCGACGTCTTCGAGCACCAGTTCCCGCGTGTCCGAAGCGTTCCAGCCCAGCTTCCGAAGCTTCTGGCCGGTCGAAAAACCGGGCATCGGAGCCAGCGATTCGCTGTGTCCGAATCCCAGCTGCTTCGCCAGCTCCAGATCGCAGGTCTCCTTGGTGACGATGAATGCGCTGATCCCACGATTGCCTTCGCCCGGCGTTGTAACCGCAGCCAGGATGAACACTTCGCCGACACCACCGTGCGTGATCCACGTCTTCTGTCCGTTGATCACGTAGTGGTCGCCCCTGAGTTCGGCCACCGTGCGCATCCCACTCGCGTCGGAGCCCGAACCTGGCTCCGTCAAGCCGAATCCACCCAGAGCCTCACCGCTCGCGAGGGGCGTGAGGAACATTTCCTTCTGCGCGTCGGTGCCCCACCGGTACAGCGGGGTCCCCGCCAGGGAAATGTGAGCACCGACCATGATCGAATGGCTTGCGTCCACGCGGGCCAGTTCTTCGGACACGATCACCGAGGCGATGAGGTCCATCCCGGCGCCGCCGTATTCCTCCGGAAACGGGATTCCGAACAGGCCCAGCTCCGCCATCTTCTTGCCGGATTCCCACGGAAACTGTTCTGACTCGTCGAACCCGGCGGCTATCGGGGCGATTTCCGCTTCCGCGAACTCGCGAACC
>JAENXO010000569.1 GCA_016649455.1 Gemmatimonadota bacterium
TCGATCTTGAGCGAGACTTCGTTGACGCGATTGACAACCTGCTCGATCGTCGCGCTCTCGTTGAACACCGGAATCACGACGGAGAGCTGCCGCGCACCCTCCGGAATCTTCTGGGTCACCCTGAGACCTCGTCTGGCCCGGCATTGGCGGTGAGTACCGGTGGGACTCGCAGCGCGCCGTGTTCACTCAGCTGCTGGAAGTACTCGACCGTAGTGGCCAATCCCTCGGACAGTGGCACGACCGGCACCCAATCGAGAAACTCGCTCGCGCGCGAAATGTCCGGCTGCCGGACCTTCGGATCGTCCGTGGGAAGCGGCAGGTGCCGGATTCCCGCATCCGAGCCGAGCAGCGCGAGCACCATCCGGGCCAGTTCGAGGATCGTGAATTCCGCCGGATTTCCTATGTTCACCGGGCCCATCTGATCGCTGTGAAACAGACGGTAGATCCCTTCGACCTCGTCCGACACGAAGCAGAAGCTCCGTGACTGCCCGCCGTCGCCATACACCGTCAGGGGATGACCAAGCAGGGCCTGTACTACGAAATTCGAAACGACGCGGCCATCGTATGGACGCATTCGCGGCCCGTACGTGTTGAAGATCCGCACGATGCGTGTATCGAGGCCGTGATACCGGTGATAGGCCATGGTGATGGCCTCCGCGAATCGCTTCGCCTCGTCATACACGCCCCGCGGGCCGATCGGATTGACGTTGCCCCAGTAGCTCTCCGGCTGCGGATGAACCAGCGGGTCTCCGTACACCTCCGAAGTCGAAGCCAGCAGGAACCGCGCGTCCCTGGAGCGCGCCAGCCCAAGCGCGTTGTGCGTCCCGAGGCTTCCGACCTTGAGCGTCTGAATCGGCAGTTCGAGATAGTCGACCGGGCTCGCTGGAGAAGCAAAGTGAAGCACCCCGTCGAGCTCTCCCTTCACGCCGATGAACGTCGTCACGTCGTGCCTGACGAATTCGAAGCGCGGCTCGTTCTCCAGGTGCGCGATGTTGTCCAGGCTTCCCGTGATCAGGTTGTCCATCCCCAGCACGGTATGCCCGTCAGCCAGGAATCGATCGGTGAGGTGAGAACCGAGAAAGCCTGCCGCGCCCGTAATGAGCACCCTCATTGGACCTGCTCCCTTCCGACGGGATAGTACTCGAATCCCTGACGGCGCATTCGCGATGGTTCGAACAGGTTGCGTCCGTCGAACACGATCTTCTGTTTCAGCGTGCTCTCGATCCGCGTCCAGTCCGGCCGCCTGTATTGCAACCACTCTGTCACGATGATCAGCGCGTCCGCGTCCCGACAGGCTTCGTACTCGTCATCCGCGAATTCCACCCGGTCGCTCAGGTGAAGGTCCCGGGCCACGTCCATTGCGACCGGGTCATGCGCGATGACGGAGGCACCTGACCCGAGCAGTTCGTGGACCAGCGTGATCGCCGGGGCCTCGCGCATATCGTCGGTCTCGGGCTTGAACGCAAGACCCCAGATCCCGAAGCGCATACCCGACAGGTCATCCCCGAACCGTCTCCTGACCTTGCGACCCAGAACCGCCTTCTGGCGTTCGTTCGCCTCGTGGACTTCACGCAGGATCGACAGGTCGACACCGAATTCCTCGCCCGTGAGTATCAGGGCCCGGACGTCCTTCGGGAAACAGCTGCCTCCGTATCCGGCTCCGGCGTAGAGAAACGAGCGTCCGATGCGTGGGTCGCTGCCGATCCCCTTTCGCACCAGGGAAACGTCGGCCCCGGAGGCTTCACACAGGGGTGCCAGCTGATTCATGAAACTGATCCGCGCCGCCAGCATCCCGTTCGCGGCATACTTCGTGAGCTCGGCCGACGCGATGTCCATGAAGATCAGCGGATTGCCACTTCGGACAAACGGCCCGAACAGCTCCTCCAGTGACGACCGCGGAGCGTCGGACTCGATTCCGCA
>JAENXO010000315.1 GCA_016649455.1 Gemmatimonadota bacterium
GACGCTGATCCGCTATCTCGGGCGACGGGCGCTGCAGGCGATCCCGCTGCTGATCGGGATCGTCACGCTCATCTTCCTCATCCTGCACCTGGCCCCCGGCGATCCGACGGCCGTCTGGTTCAACCCGAACATCCCGCCCGAAGTACTCGACCGGATGCGGGTGAACATGGGTTTGGATCAGCCCCTGCACGTGCAGTACCTGCGCTGGGTGAAGGCATTCCTGTCGGGAGATTTCGGATACAGCTACACGCAGTTCCGACCGGTTCGTGACGTAATCGGAGACGCACTACCGAATACGCTGCTGCTGAGCGGGACCTCGCTGCTCGTAATATTCGGGGTCGGCTGCGCAGTTGGTTCCGTGCAGGCCGTCAGGCAGTACGGGCTGACCGACTCACTGCTCACCTTCGTGACTCTGTTCCTGTACTCGATGCCCGGCTTCTGGCTCGGCCTGATGCTGATCCTGGTTGCCTCCACGAGCCTGTCCTGGCTGGGACTACCGGTTTCCGGGATGACCTCGGTCGACCACTCCCTGCTCGGCCCGTTCGGCAAATTCACGGATGTGGCGCAGCACCTCGTGCTCCCCACCATCGCGCTCGGACTGGCCTCTGCCGCCGGCGTCGCTCGCTACATGCGCGGCGAAATGCTCGAAGTGATCCAGCAGGACTACATCCGCACGGCTCGCGCCAAGGGACTCCCCGAACGGACCGTGATCCTCCGGCACGCGCTTCGCAACGCGCTGATCCCGGTCGTGAGCCTGCTCGGGCTGTACCTGCCCCTGCTGTTCGGTGGGGCGCTGGTGATCGAGGTCGTGTTCTCGTGGCCCGGCATGGGCCGCCTGATGTACGACGGCATTCTGGCGCGGGACTATCCCCTCGTGATGGCGGCGAGCTTCCTGTTCGCGGTGCTCGTGGTGGTCGGAAACCTGATCGCCGACCTGCTGTACGCATTTGTCGACCCCCGTATCCGCTATGAGTAGGCAGGCGCCGCCGGAGGCCCCCGGTGGGCTGCCGGGCCCGCTCGACATCGTTCTGCCCGGAATCTCGGCCCTGTTGGCGGGGCGGCTGTCCGGGTTCCTGACCCTCGGATCCTGGCTCACGGTGCTGGGGGTGGCGTGGTTCCGACGCTCGCGGATCCTGGACCTGTTCACGCAGCCCGGGTGGGACGGCATCCTCGCCCTGCTGTCACTGGTCGTGCTGCTCGCCGCGATCTGGCTGGCGGAGAATCGGGGGCGCTTTCAATCCATCACTTCACTGGAGCCGGAGGCAGGCCGATCACCCGTGGCGCTCGCGGGCCGCCGATTCCAGCGCCACCACCAGGCCGTGCTGGGGCTGGCCATGCTCGCCACGCTCACGGTCGTGACCCTGCTCACTCCGATTCTCGCCCCGTTCGATCCGGACGTGATGAATCTCTCGACCGGCCGGCTCCTGGCTCCGTCGGCAGCGCACTGGATGGGGACGGACGAACTCGGTCGGGACCTGCTCAGCCGGGTGCTGTACGGCGCCAGGATCTCGCTGATCATCGGATTCCTCGCGGTGCTGATCGCGATCACGCTCGGTACTGCGATCGGCGCAGTGGCAGGCTATGCGGGCGGCTGGATCGACGCGATCCTGATGCGCATCGTGGACCTGTTTCTCAGCTTCCCGCGACTCGTTCTCCTGATCACCGTGGTCGCGGTCTTCCAGCCGTCGATTCCACTGATCGTGATCGTGCTGGGGCTCACCGGATGGATGGGTGTGTCCCGCCTCGTGCGGGGCCAGGTGCTGAGCGTGCGGGAACGGGAGTACGTGCAGGCGGCCCGCGCCCTCGGCTACGGGCCGGGCCGGGTGCTCGGGCGTCACATCCTGCCCAACGTTCTCACGCCGGTCATCGTGGCCGCGACGCTGGGAATCGGGAATGCGATCCTCGCAGAAGCGGCGCTCAGTTACCTCGGCCTCGGGGTCCAGCCCCCTACCGCTTCGTGGGGCAACATCATTCAGTCGGGCGGTGACCGGATCATCGACGCGTGGTGGATCAGTACCTTTCCGGGCCTGGCGATCGTGCTGACCGTAATGAGCTTCAATCTGGTCGGCGATGGCCTGCGGGATGCGCTCGATCCGAGGCACGTCGAATGAGCTCCACGCGACTTCTCGAGATCAATGATCTGCGAGTCAGCTTCCGCACCGACGCGGGCGAGGCGCTGGCGGTGGACGGCGTGAGCTTCTCGGTCGGGGCCGGTGAGACGCTCGGGATCGTGGGAGAGTCGGGCTGCGGGAAGTCGGTCAGCGCGCTCTCGATCCTCGGGCTGATAGCGGACCCGCCGGGCCGGATCCTGCCCGGTTCGAGCGTCCGGCTGCGTGGCGAGGAGCTTCTCACCGCGTCGCCGGCACGTCTGCGTGAGGTGCGGGGCGGCGAAGTCGCGATGGTATTCCAGGAACCGATGAGCAGCCTGAACCCGGTACTCCGGATCGGAGACCAGGTCGCAGAGGCGGTTCGCCGCCACACTGAGCTCCGGGGTAACGCGGTGAATGAACGTGTCGTGGCCCTGCTGGACCGGGTGGGCATCCCGGATCCGGCCGGTCGGGCCCGGGCCTTCCCGCACCAGCTGTCCGGGGGGATGCGGCAACGCGCGATGATCGCCATGGCGCTCGCCGGCGATCCGGAACTTCTCATCGCCGATGAACCGACGACGGCGCTGGATGTCACGATCCAGGCCCGGATCCTGACTCTCCTGGATGATCTGAGGCGCGAGCGGAACATGGCGCTCGTGTTGATCACGCACGATCTGGGCGTCGTGGCGCAGGTGGCCGACCGGGTGGCGGTGATGTATGCCGGTCGAATCGTGGAGGAAGGTCCGTCGGCAAGTCTGTTCTCGACACCCGCCCACCCGTATACCACCGGCCTGCTGCGCTCGATACCCGATCCGGACAGCCCCCGGGATCGACTGGAAGCAATTCCCGGGTCTGTGCCGTCGCCCCACGCCTGGCCCCCGGGATGCCGATTCCATCCCCGCTGCACGGTCGTGCTGGATCGGTGCCGGACAGACGATCCGTCGCTCATGCAGGCCCCGGGCGCCCGGGCTGCCTGCTGGCTCCTCGAGGAGGACCTGTGAGCGAGCCGATCCTGCGTGCCGAAGGTCTCGAGAAGCGCTACTCGACTGGTCGGTCGGGTTCCGCTGGACTCCGGCGTCCTGTTCAGGTGGAAGCTGTTCGCGGCATAGATCTCGAAATCCGCGCAGGCGAGACACTTGCCCTGGTGGGTGAATCCGGGTCCGGCAAGAGCACCACAGGGCGCCTGCTTCTCGGCCTCGAGCCTCCCACGGCGGGGCGGGTCCTGTATCGCGGCAGAGACCTCGCGAACTTCGATCGGGCCACCTGGTCCATGTTCCGGCGCAGGACACAGATCGTGTTTCAGGATCCGTACGGCTCGCTGAATCCGCGCCTCACGGTGGGAGGCATGCTGCGCGAAGCACTGACGTTTCACGGACTGGCTCCCGACAATGGCACTTCCGAGCGCGTCACCGAGCTTCTGACCCTCGTGGGCCTCGACCCTTCCGCTGCCGCCCGCTACCCGCACGAGTTCTCCGGCGGCCAGAGGCAGCGCATCGGCATCGCCCGCGCGCTGAGCGTCGAGCCGGAGCTGATCATCGCAGATGAGCCCGTGTCGGCGCTGGACGTTTCCGTGCAGGCACAGGTACTGAACCTGCTCGGGGACCTCCAGGCGGAGCTCGGTCTGACGTATCTGTTCATCGCCCATGACCTGGCGGTCGTGCGTCACGTTGCTGACCGTACGGCCGTGATGTTCGAGGGCAGGATCGTGGAGGAGGGCCCGACCGAGAACGTGTTCGCGGACCCTCAGCATCCATACACGCGAGAGCTGCTCACATCGATCCCTCGGCCA
>JAENXO010000622.1 GCA_016649455.1 Gemmatimonadota bacterium
AGTCGGAGTAAGGTGCGCCGGATTTCTTTCGGCTCTGGAGCCAGACCCCGGCATAGACTGCCAGGTTGAACCCGAGCAGCAGGATGCCCAGCCAGACGTGGAGTCGGTCCCAGTCGGCCGGGTAGAGGATCGGACCCAGGTAGCGCTCGAGGAAGCCGCCCTCGATGCCGGACTCACCGGCGCGTGCCCTCAGACCCCACTCGAGCGGCGTGAGAGGGCACACCCAGCCCACGAGTTCGATCGTGATGCCATACGCCAGCGCCGGCAGGTGAAGCCACGCCAGACGAGGCCGTACGAGGACGAGCAATCCGCCCACCGCCACGAACACCACGAAGGCGAAGTGGACGAGCATCACGAGATCCGCCAGGATCGACCAGTTCAGCCCTACCTCCAGCTCGCCCGATTCTGAACGGTCAGCGGCTGCTCAGCGAATGCACGCCTCCCTTGGCCGAGTTCACGCTGACGGTGAACGGGCCGGATCCCCGGACGACCCACTTCACGACTGCCGTACCCATACCGGGGATGTTCTCGACCTCGATGCTCTGCGGGCGATGCTCCTGCTCGACCGCGCGGTCGAGCAAGGGGTCTTCGACCCTGAATCCGGCGATCACCCGCCCGCCTTCAATCGAGATCCGGTCCGGCGGACTGATGTGGTGCTCGATGTCCTGCGCCGTGTGAGTCGGTGCGAGACGTCGATTCGAAACGATCGCTCGGACCTCGCTGAGACCGCCCGGAAGTGACCTGACTTCGATCGAGTCAACCCGGGCGAGCGGCATCTGCCCGGCCTGGTACAGGGTGAACGCCATATTCCGATGCGCTTCCTCGCGCAGCAGAAATCCCGGGATCGCCCGGGTGTACTGCTTCTTCTGGCCCCCGACCTCGATCATGCCGTACTGGGGATGCTCCACCGGGGCCCATGGAACGAAGGCCTCGCCGAACAGCAGATACCGGTCGAACCTGTAGCTGTCCCGGTCCCAGCGCTCCGACTCCGGCTCTTCGCGGAAGAAATTGAACGAGGTCCACAACTCGTTGCTGAACGTGAGGATTCCCCGGGCCCCGTAGAACCAGTCAAGCTCGTTGCCCCACGTCGTGTACAGGTCCTTCCAGATCACGATGTATCGGTATCCGGGCAGGATTTCCTCGCCGCGATTTCCGATCTCGTCGTACACCTGGCGATCGGCGATCCTGACGGAGTCCTGCTCGATTCCCGGACCACGCAGAATCATCCCGCCGGAATTGTGATAGGTCTGCCCGGCGGCGATGTTCGGGTGGGCGATAACGAAGTCGACCACGGCACGAGTCTCGGGCAGCGACGTCGGGTAGGCGTCCGCGCCACCCTGGATGTACGCCGGTGCCCAGCGCCACGGCCAGTTCCGGTTCGGATCGTAGTAGCCGGCGCGGTCTTCGTTTACCCGGCCGTCCCCGTCGTTGTCGAATCCCTCGTTGCCGAGTAGCTCCCACTCTCCGGGCTGGTCGGGTCGGGCCCGGACCATCAGTCGCGGGTCTTCCGGTGAAACGACCCAACGCCCGTTCGAACTCCTGCGGCGCATCATCGTGATGTGCCCGTCTCCGTCCAGGTCGTCGAAGTCGTCCTCGTCGAACTCTCCGTCGCCGTCGTCGTCCCGCGGCGCCATGCCGCTGCGCGGGCTGTGAGGCGTATTCGCC
>JAENXO010000074.1 GCA_016649455.1 Gemmatimonadota bacterium
GACGCAGGAGCTCTACCACGAGCTGTCGCACCTGTGGAACGCGGTAGACCTCGACACACCCAGCCCGCGGTGGAACGAGGGCCTGGCGACATTTCTCCAGGGCCGGCTGGCCCGCGAGATCGATGGGTGGGAGGGAGAGCCCGCGGCCCTTGAACGGACGGCGGAACGCTTACTGGAAAGATGCGGAAGCGGCGAACCATGCGGGCACGTTCCCCTGCGTGACTTTGGCATCGAGCAAATGACCGACTACTCGTATTCGGTGGGACGACTGATGTTCGCCGCCCTGTACGAATCGCTCGGCGAAGAGGCGTTCGACGGCGCGCTGCGAACGCATTATCAGGCGAGCAAGACCCGCGGTACGCGCACTGACGACATGGTGCAGGCGTTTGTCGACGAGGGAGGGCCGGTAGCGCTACGGATCTTCGACGATTGGCTCGAGTCCGCCGCGTGGCTGAATCTGCTGCGCGAGGCCGGCTCGGTGCGGGTCATGCTCGAGGACTACCAGCCCCAATCGTGACCCGCACCCCGCTCCCGCGCCGGTTGTCGCGTTTCCGCGGAAACGTCTCCGCGGAAACGCCCCGGCCCGATTACTCGGTTGCGATGACTCCGGCCGTCTGCCCTGAGGGCTGGTTCCACATCCAGCGCCACGTCTGCCAGCCGCCGTCCGGCCGGCGCTTGTAGATCACGGACCAATACCCGCTCGCCGATGGGACGTCTGATCCGGCTTCCGCCGTCGGATCCAGTTTCCAGGTGCCGCGGGCATATGCCATGTCCCCGACCGCCGTCACCTCGTCGACCGTGGCGCTCTGCTTGAGAAGACTGCCGTCGTAATTCTCAGAGATCGACGCGAGAATCGCCTCGCGGCCGGTCAGGATGGGTCCGTCCGGCCGAAGAAGAACCGCATCATCCGCGATGGACGAACCCACCAGGGCAAAATCGCCGTCGTTCCACGCCGCCACGAACTCGGACACCTCCGCGCGAACAGTCGCGGGATCGAAATCAGGCATAGCCGCGGTTTCCGAGGCCGGCTCCGGTGCACAGGCCGCAAGGGCAAATACGAGCGCGAATCCTGTCAGCTTTCTGGATTGGTTCATGGGCTCACTCCTTCGGTAGAATCGGACGACTTCGGAGGCACGCCTCCGAAGTCGCTGCGAGAACGTCTCCCGCCAACTCTAGCAGAACTCGGAGCGCAGAGGAAGCTGGAGAGCCGAGGACCCTGAGTTTCGCGGCGCACCCTTCCCATTCTCCACCTCTCTCCCGATCTTCGTCGCAATGTCAGAAACTTCTTCGTATCAGCGATTCTTCGCGGAGCTCAAACGCCGCAGGGTATTTCGCGTCGCTGCCGTGTACGGCGGCGCGGCGTTCGTCCTGCTCCAGGTCGCGGACCTGCTGCAGGAAGGGCTTCAGCTTCCGCAGTCATTCCTGACGGCCTCCACCTGGCTGGCGCTGGCCGGCTTCCCGGTCGCCCTGCTGCTGGCATGGCTGTACGACCGCACCCCGCAGGGATTGATTCGGACGCCGGATGCTGCCCCGGACGAGATCGACGAGATCGTCGCCCAGCCGCCCGGGCGGCGCTGGCCGATCGGGATCGCCGCGGCGCTGGGCACGGCGCTGCTCCTCGTCAGCTCCTGGTGGATGCTGGGCCGACCCGAAGCGCCGGGCGCCGAGCGAGGCGACTATTCTTCCATCGCCGTCCTGCCGTTCGAGAACATGAGCGGCAACGCGGAAGACGCGTACTTCGCGGATGGCCTGTCGGAGGAGCTGCTCAACGCACTCACCCGGGTGAACGGCCTGCGGGTGGCCGGTCGAACCTCTTCGTTCTCCCTGCGGGATTCAAACCTCGACCTCAAGACGATCGGGGACACCCTCGGGGTGGAGACAGTGCTCGAAGGAAGCGTTCGACGTTCGGGCGGCCGGGTCCGCGTTACCGCCCAGCTGATCGACGCCGAGAACGGATTCCACCTCTGGTCGCAGGACTGGGACCGCGAACTCACCGCTGGCAACGTATTCGAGATCCAGGACGAGATCGCTGGAGCGGTGGCGGCGGCCATGGCCTCCGGCGAGGAGCCGGTCGCGGACGCTGCGCCGGGACAGGGCCAGGACCTGGTTCCGGCCTCGGTCCGAACCTCGGACCTCGATGCGTACGAGTTGTACCTGGCCGGACAGCACCATTGGGCCCCTCGACGTCCCGACGGACTTCGCGAGGCGGTTCGGCTGTTCGAGGAGGCGCTGGAACTCGACTCGATGTACGCGCCGGCCTGGGTCGGGCTGGCCGCCGTGTACCAGGCACTTCCGTGGTATACGGACTACCCGACGGATGTCGCGGCAGAGAAATCGAAGCAAGCCGGACGAAGAGCACTCGAGCTGGATCCGGACAACGCCGAAGCCCTGTACACGCTGGCTGCCACGATCTTTCAGTACGATCTCGAGTGGACCGAGGCGGCGCGTCTCTTCGAGCGGGCGATCGAGCTGGATCCCGAGTACTCGCAGGGACTTACCTGGTATTGCTGGTTCCTCCTCGACGTGGGCCACCGGGAAGAGTCCCTTCCGTGGTGCGAGCGGGCGGTCCAGCTGGATCCTCTCCGTGTACAGACCCTGGCACAGCACGGCGACAACCTCATGGTCGTCGGCCGGTACGAGGAGGGGCTTCGGATGCTCGCGCGCGCCCTAGCGCTGCGGCCGGACTTCGGCTGGCCGCGCCTGGAGACGGCGATCGGTCTCGCGCTGCTCGGTCGCCTGGACGAGGCCGGCGACCAGCTGCGGGTGTACGCCCGAGACGGCGGTCTCCCGGGGGGAGAGGCGGCGGCGGCCACCGTTCTGGCCGGCCTGCGCGATTCCACATTGCGGGACGAGGCGGTTTCCGTAGTGCTCAGTTGGATCGCGCACGACGAGCACCAGACCTGGTTGCTCGTCAGCTGGCTCGGCCTGCTCGACGACCGCGAGACGGCACTGGGCGTAATCGAGAACATGATCGAGCGAGAGTCGAACGGGCATTCCTCGATCGACGCGCTTCTCGTGACCGATTACCTGCGCGGAGAACCGCGTTTCGAGGCTGCGGTTGCTACGCTGGGCATTCCCGACCCGCCGCCGGATGTGGCGCCCATCGCCTGGTAACCGACTCGACCGAGACACCGGTGTAGCACAGCTGCTGGACGGTGATCGATGAAGATCTTCGGCGAACACGACGAAAAGACCCTCGCGCAGCTTCGGCAGGTGGCGGAACGGGCCGAGCGAGCGGCTTTAATGGCCGATGGCCACCTCGGATACGTGATGCCGATCGGCGGCGTGGCCGCGTACCGGGACGAGGTGTCGGTCGTCGGAGTCGGCTTCGACATCGCCTGCGGCAACGCCGCGATTCGGACGGATCTGCAGTTGAATGACCTGGGAGCCGAGGGTGAGGAGCTCGGGCTGCGGCTGAACCAGATCGCCGACGAAATCTACGGGACGGTCAGCTTCGGGCTCGGTCGATCGAACAAGGCGGATGACGCTCCCATAGATCATCCACTGTTCGAAGACGAGGCCTGGGACGCGATTCCCGCAAAGCACAGGGGAAATCTGCGCGAAAAGGCCCGTGCCCAGCTCGGAACGGTCGGAAGCGGGAATCACTACGTCGATGTATTTGCCGACGAGTCCGGCCACATCTGGGTCGGCGTTCACTTCGGAAGTCGCGGATTCGGCCACACGATCGCGTCGGCGTTCCTCGCTCTCGGCCAGGGAGGCCATTGGGGCGACAGGGTCCCCGAATCCGAGGTGATTTTCCGTCTCGATTCAGACCTCGGTCACGATTACTACGGACTGATGGAGCTCGCCGGGCAGTACGCCTACGCCGGGCGCGAGTGGGTCGTCCGCAAGGTCGTGGACCTGATCGGCGGCGACGAGCTCGATCTCGTTCACAATCACCACAATTACGCGTGGAGGGAAACGCACGACGACGAGGAGTTCATCGTGGTCCGGAAGGGCGCTACCCCGGCCTTTCCCGGTCAGCGCGGGTTCATCGGCGGCTCCATGGGCGACGATGCCGTGATCGTGCAGGGAGCGAGCCCCGAACCTGGAAGCGAACTCGAGTCGGTCCAGAAGGAGTCCCTGTACTCAACGGTACACGGAGCCGGCCGGGTGATGAGCCGCACGGCGGCCCGCGGGAAGATCCGCTGGAAGACGGGCGAGATCATCAGCCCCGGCCTCGTCAGCCCGGAGATGATGCACGGATGGATCCGGGAGAAGGGAGTCGTCCTGCGCGGCGGCGGACTGGACGAAAGCCCGCACGCCTACAGAAGGCTGCCAGAGGTACTCGCCGCGCAGGGTGGCACGATCGAGGTGCTGCACACCCTGCGACCGCTGGTCGTGGTGATGGCGGGGGCGGACGTAAAGGACCCGTACAGGGACTGATAGATGCGGAAGCCAGGCGCACTCTGGTATTAGACTGCAGAAAGCGTTTCAGCTGAAACGTTTTTCGCCCAGTTCCGAATCGGAGGTGCGTCACTCGTCCTTGATCAACGACCAGTGCGCGTGAACCGTGTGCCACTCGTCCGCCTCGTGCCGATAGACAGACGTCGCCTTCCAACGAGACAACACTTCCCCGTCCGGACCCAGACCATGGTAGTGGAAGGTGAGGATTCCCATGTCGTTGTACACCTGGACCCTTGGATCGACCACTTCGTACTCGTGCGGCGGGATTTCGAGCGAACCCAGGTACGCACGCCACGCCTCGGGGCCCTCGATTCGAATCGCCGCGCCGATGTCGTCGAAGTATGTCACGTCCGGCGCAGCTGAGTGTGCGTATCCGACTGGATCCCCGGCCGACCACCGATCCAGACCCGCGCATTCCAGGGCCAGGATGTCGGCCACGACGTCGGGGCTCATTGTTTCACCGGGCGTTTCGGCGCTGCAGACCCGGACAGCGCGTCCGACGAGAAGGAAGAGTAAATCTGGTCGCGTTTCATGGCTCGCCTTTCTGTGCGGACCGTACCGCCGGCTCAAATCAAAGATATCGCGCAAGGACCTCCAGGACAGCGAAGTGCTTGCCGTTGTCCTCGTTGCCGCCAGTCACCACGAGGACGATGTCGCGCTGCGGCAGCCAGGCGATGAACTGGCTTCCGTGACCGTTCGCCAGGACCATCGGCTCCGGGCCTTCCCGGCCGGGGAAATCGGTCAGCCACCACAGGTAGCCGTACTTCTCCGTCCGGTCTGTGGTCATGTGCGGAGTGACAGATTCCCGGATCCAGTCTGCCGAGACCACCTTTCGACCCTGCCAGCTGCCCTCACTCCGCAGCAGTGCTCCGAGCTTCGCCATGTCCCTCGGGCGCAGGTGCAGGCTGCCGTCCATCAGGCGGTAGCCATCTTCGGCCATAAAGGACCAGTCGTAGTCGGTGATGCCCAGGGGACCGAACAGGTGCTCCTCAGCAAACACATCCGCGTGCTGACCTGACGCTTGTTTGATCACACCGGCCAGCAGGTTGACGTTGGCGCTGTGGTAGGCCCAATGCGTGCCGGGGTCATGGACGACCCGTCGTTCGAGCACCTGTTGGAAGAACTCGGGTCCCGTGCCATGCGGACCGCCATCGGCGCCCCAGTCCAGGCCCATCGACATGGTCAGCAGATCATGCAGGGTCTCCGACTGCCAGCGATCGTCGGCCGGTTGCTGGAGCGCCGGAAAGAAGCTCAGCAGCGGCTCGTCGACGCCTGCAATCTCGCCTTCGTTAATCGCGAGTCCGACCAGTAGCGACGAGACGCTCTTGGTCACCGACGCCAGCCGGTGAAGGTCGTCGCGTCCGTAACCGTGGAAGTACTCCTCGACCACGAGTCTTCCATCGACGACCAGCAACAGGGAGTGAATCACGCCCGCGTCGCCTGCGGCGATAGCGTCGACGAGGTGCGCCACGGTCTCGTGGGACAGCCCGACATCACGGCAGTCGGCGGTGGCCCAACCGTCGTCCAGGCTCACCGGCCGTACATAAGCGTAGTCGGGAGCGTCCGCCGGGCGGGCGAGCAGGCCGGGGATCTGGTCAGGTTCCGTCGAGACCAGCTCAACTTCCGGACCCTCCTCCTCTCCGTAGAACAGCCTTCCGGCGATGCGGCCCTCAGCGACGTTTGCCGTCCCGCGGAATACGACTCCCGTGGCGTTCATGTGCAGTTCCAGTGCGGGGGATCTCCAGATCACCCGGTCTACCGGGAGTTCCGTCTGCTTCTTTCCGTCCTGGACCCAGTGAATGACTCCATCGTAGCCCTGACCGTCCTTCCGCAAATCCCAGTAGAACTCCGCCACCTCACCGCTACCGGCCCAGAGACCGGTGATGTCGTCGTCCGGGACCTGGGCGGAGAGCGGGCCACCACACAGGGCCATGGCCACCAGGACTACCAGGGATCGCGCGACAGGTGATGTCACTCCGCGCGGGGTGTTTGCATGCACGGGAGTCCTCCAACTCGCGTAAGAGGCGCCTACGTCTCCAGGCGTATCCGATCGCCGGCCGCCACGTCCGCCACCAGCCCGACCATCAACTCCGCGGCCTCATCGTCCGACAGCCCGGCATCAGTGAGGGAATGCCAGGAATAGAATCCGAGGGCGTGACCGACGGCCGCACGAGAGCGCCGGCCCGACTACCGGTCAAGATCGACGAGCTCGCGACGCACGCGGTCGACATCGACGTCGATCGTCCAGATGTCGAAATTGCCGGAGCGCGTGCTGACGAAGGCGATCTTCGTTCCATCCGGAGACCAGGCAGGTCCATCGTCGTAGCCGGGATGCGACGTGATCTGCACCCGGTGGCCGCCGGCGGCAGACATGACCCATATGCTGCATTCGCGGTCCTCACACCATACCACAGCCAGTAGAGTACCATCGGGCGACAGGTCTGCGTACCGGTAGGATGACTCCTTCTCGAGGGTCAGCTTCCGCTGGCCCTGTCCTGTCGCGGAGATCGCCCAGATCGACCAGAACCGGTTCTCAGCTCCTTCGCGGAGCGAAACGTAGATTTCCGTGCCATCGGGCGACCAGTCGTTCGCGATCGGCAGCCGGTCCGGATCGGTGAAGGCCTTCGCCAACCGACCGGTCGAAAGGTCGAGCACCCAGAGGTTCGGTCCCTCCTTGAAAGCGATACGTGAGCCGTCCGGAGACCATTTTGGTTGACCGCCACGGGACACCGGAATCGACTCGGGAACAATGCGAACAGGAGTCCCCCCGGACGCCGACACCAGCTGGATCGTGTTGCCGAAGTCTCCATCGAAGGCGATGTAGTTACCATCGGGCGACCAATGGGGGTGCTCGCCAAGCAATGCAGTCAACCGCTGCGGCTCACCCCCTTCCGGGGACACCAGCCACAGACCGTTCTTCTCAGGCTCTGCGTCCCCGCCGTAGCGGGAGAAGACGATGGACTTTCCGTCCGGGGACCACTGGGGAAACCCGTCCTGGGCCGGATCGTCGGTCAACTGCCTCAGCCCGACTTCTTGACCGGCCACCGTGGACGACGAGATCAGGCAGGCAATGACGAGTACCATGCCGTACGTTTTCATGAACCACCCCCGATGTGGCGGGAGAGCGGCAGCAGTGGCGCGTCGCGTCGAGGGAGGGTACGGGGCTCGCCGGAGAAACCGGTCTTAATATATCGCAGCTCGGCGGGACCGCACGTGGTGGAGGTTGGGATCCGATGCGCTCAGGCACCACCCTCCACGACGTCGACGTGACCCCGGAGTCGGATATCCCGCGAAGACCGGCCCACCATGATCCTGAAGGTGCCGGGTTCGACAACCCACCGCATCTCGGAATCGAGCATCGCCAGCTTCTGGGCCGGGAGAGTGAATTCCACCGTCGTCGAGGCTCCCGGTTCCAGACTGATCTTCTGAAACCCCTTGAGCTCCATCACCGGCCTGGCGACCGAAGCGAGGATATCGCGGACGTAGAGTTGAACAACCTCTTCGCCCGCCCGCTCTCCTGCGTTGCGAATCTCTGCCCGCACCCGTATCACGCCGTCCGGTCCTGATGAGCCCGGCTCGATCGCCAGATTCGAGTACTCGAATTCCGCATAACTTAGCCCGTATCCAAACGGGAAAGCCGGGTGTCCCGTCTGGTCCAGGTAGTCGTCGCCTCGCCCCGTCGGCTTGTGATTGTACACGAGCGGAAGCTGGCCTTCCGAGACGGGAAAGGTGACGGGCAACCGTCCGCCGGGATCCGAATCACCGAACAGGACATCGGCGATCCCCCTGCCTCCCTGCTCACCCGGATACCAGGCCATCAGGACCGCATCGACCTCGTCGATCCACTTCGCCATCGTCACCGCGCTTCCCCCGACGATCACGACGACCACGGGCGTCCCGGTGGAGGCCACGGCAAGGATCAACTCCTCCTGCCGCCCCGGAAGTGAAAGGAAGGCGCGGTCCCTGAACTCACCCTCCTCGAGGCCCGCGACCACGATCGCCACATCGCTGGCGCGGGCGGCCGCGACGGCCTCCCCGATGCGATCTTCGGAATCATCGGTCACGTCCCCGTCCCAGACGAGTTGCAACCGGGCGTTGCCCACGGATTCGAAGAACTCCAGTCGAAGGTCGTGGTCCGAGTCGGGCGCAAGTTCGACCTCTGCCAGGTGCGTTCCGGCCGATCGCTTGCGCCAGTTGTCGAGGATGAGCTCGCCATCGAGCCACAGCCGGTACCCGTCGTTCCCCGCCACGCCCAGGCGAGTCACCCCCGTGGCCGGTGCCCGCAGGCGTCCGGTCCAGCGGGCGGCATACCAGTCTGCATCGATGCCCGGGCCCGGGGAACTGAGCGTCCAGAGGAAATCGATGACCGGATCCGTCCGCTCGAGGTCCGGGTCACCTGCCAGCTCGATGTTGGCCCAGTACTGTCCCACGACACCCGAACCCTCGGGAGATCCCAGATCGGTCCGCAGGTACCTCCCCGGCACCAACACGGTTCGTTCATCCAGCCGGCCGGGCCCCGGTGCGAAACGCACCTCAGCCGTGGACCCGATACACTCTCTGATGCCGTCCAGGATCGTGACCGGCCCGACGGGGACCACGCTGTAGCCGCCCTGGCGCGCCTCGATCGCGTCCACGCCGATGACGGCGACGGACGACACGTCGGGCGAGAGCGGCAGTGTCCGGTCGCGATTCTCCAGGAGCAC
>JAENXO010000451.1 GCA_016649455.1 Gemmatimonadota bacterium
CGTCGGACTCACGGGTCGGACGAACCTGGCGCAGCTGATCCTCTCGGGGGCCAGCCCGACCATCTACGTGGACAACGTGTACTTCTACTCGGGTGACGGCGGCGGCGGAACGGAGCCCAATGTGGCGGCCCCGACCCCGACGGTGCCGGAAGCCGACGTGGTGTCGATGTTCAGCAACCCGTACCCGGACGTGCCGGTGGACACCTGGTCGGCGGTGTGGGACGATGCGGACGTCGCGGACGTCCAGGTCGCGGGCGACGATACGAAGCTGTACACGAACCTCGTGTTCGCCGGGATCGAGGCGACGTCACAGCCGATCGACGCGTCCGCGATGACCGGCTTCCACATGGACATCTGGACCCCCGATCCGACCGCGGCGCCGGCGATCTTCAAGATCAAGCTCGTCGACTTCGGGCCGGACGGCGCGTTCGGTGGCGGCGACGACAGCGAGCACGAGATCACGCTGGACGACACCACGACGCCGGCCATGGCGACAGGCGAATGGGCCAGCCTCGACATTCCGCTCGCCGACTTCACCGGCCTGACCGGGACGGGGGCGATCGCCCAGATGATCCTGTCGGGCGACCCGAACACCGTGTACGTCGACAACGTCTACTTTTACCGGACGGGCGGCGGTGGCGGCGGGACGGGAGGTGACGGAGCCACGGGCGGACCGTTCGCGGTCAGCTTCGACGATCCGGGTATCGCCTACACGCTCACTGATTTCGGAGGTACTTCCTCGGCCCTCGAGCCTGATCCGGCTGATGCTGGCAACACGGTGGCCAGAACGACCAAGCTCGTGACCGCGATGACATGGGCAGGAACGACTGTGGGCGGCGTAAATATCACCTATCCATTCTCCGCGACGGAAACGCAGATCAGCATGCGGGTCCGCTCCCCCGACGCTGGAATCCCGGTGCGCATGAAGGTCGAAACGGCCGGCGATCCCACCCGCTCGGTGGAAACCGAGGCAGTCACAACCGTAGCGAATGCCTGGGAGACCTTGACGTTCGATTTCGCGAATGAGGCTCCGGGTACGGCGCCTCTCAATCCAGCGTACACTTACGACATGCTGTCGGTCTTCTTCAACTTCGACACCGATGGAGCGACAGCCGGGGAAAAGACCTACTACTGGGATACGATCGAGTTTCTCGGGACGGGCGGTGGAGGCGGCACGGAGCCTGGCGTGGCGGCACCGACACCGACGGTACCGGAAGCCGACGTGGTCTCGATGTTCAGCAACGCCTACACGGACGTATTCGTCGACACCTGGTCGGCGGTGTGGGACGCGGCGGATGTCGCGGACATCCAGGTCGCGGGCGACGACACCAAGCTCTATACGAACCTCGTGTTCGCGGGGATCGAGGCGACCACGCAGCCGATCGACGCCTCGGCGATGACCGCCTTCCACATGGACATGTGGACGCCCGACGCGACGGCCCCGCCGGCCGTGTTCAAGATCAAGCTCGTCGACTTCGGGGCCGACGGCGCGTTCGGTGGCGGCGACGACAGCGAGCACGAGCTGACGTTCGACGCCACCACGACCCCGGCGCTGGCCACCGGCGAGTGGGTGAGCCTCGGCCTTCCGCTCACCGACTTCACGGGCCTGACCGGGACGGGTGCGATCGCGCAGATGATCCTGTCGGGCGACCCGAACACCGTCTACGTGGACAACGTCTACTTCTATCGGTAGACCGCCCGCGTGAGCCGGGGGCTTCGCCCATGGGACTGAGGCCGGACTCGCTCCGCAAGGCGGGCATGCGACACAGCTCGGATGAGGGGGGCAACTCCCTCTCCGACCTGCTGTTGCGCATGATCTGGAAGCTGCGCCGGGTGTCGCGGGCGGACCTGTCCCGACACGCCGACATCTCCCGCTCCACCGTCTCCGATCTCGTCAGGAATCTCTTGCGCACCGGACTGGTGGCCGAGGTCGGCTCCGGTCAGTCGCGCGGCGGGAGGCGGCCGATCGTGCTGGAGTTCCAGGACGAAGCATTCGGCATCCTCGGCGTGGACATCGGGGCCGCGCACGTCGCGGTCGCGTTGACGGACCTGCGGGGGCGGGTGCTGGCATGGAAGCACGCCAGGCATCCGGTTCGAGACGATCCCGAAGGAACGCGACAGCTGGTCTCCAAGCTGAGTGACGCGTGCCTCGCCCAGTGGGGGTGCGGAACCGGACGCCTGGTCGGAGTCGGGATCGCCGTCCCCAGCCCGGTCGATCCCGCTCGGCCACGAATCCTCTCGGAAGTCGCGCTGCCGGCCTGGCGTGGGCGCGACTGGCTCGGTGACCTGGAGGTCACGTACGGCGTGCCCGTGCTGGTGGACAACGATGCCAACCTGGGTGCGCTGGCAGAGCGCTGGTGGGGCGCCGGGCTCGAGATCGACGAATTCGTGTTTCTCAAGGTGGCGACCGGGGTCGGCGCCGGGCACATCGTCCGGGGAGAGATCTACCGCGGCGCCAACGGCATCGCGGGCGAGGTGGGCCACCTGGTCATCGACCCGCACGGTCCCCCCTGCCCCTGCGGCCTGGCTGGATGCCTGGCTACCCTGGTCGGCAGCCGGGCGCTCGTCGAGCGTGCCGCCGCGCTGACCAGGGAGCAGCCGGACAGCACGCTGGCCGGAACGGAGCCCACCGTCGATGC
>JAENXO010000070.1 GCA_016649455.1 Gemmatimonadota bacterium
CGCCGCCAGCATCCCGTTCGCGGCATACTTCGTGAGCTCGGCCGACGCGATGTCCATGAAGATCAGCGGATTGCCACTTCGGACAAACGGCCCGAACAGCTCCTCCAGTGACGACCGCGGAGCGTCGGACTCGATTCCGCACACCACCCTGTCCGGCCGCATGAAGTCGTCGATCGCCGCGCCTTCCTTGAGGAATTCCGGATTCGAGCATACGTGGAACTGCAGGTCGGTGTGACGCTCGATTTCGGCTCGGACTTTCCCGGCGGTCCCGACGGGCACGGTGCTCTTCGTAATGACGATCGTGTCGGCCGACATGTTCTGGCCGATCGTTCGGGCAACGCTGAGCACGTGCTGCAGATCGGCGGACCCGTTCTCTCCGGGAGGTGTCCCGACCGCTATGAATATCAACTTGCCGTGCCGGACAGCCTGGTCCACGTCGGTCGTGAACCGGAGCCGTCCTTCGGCAAGATTCCGCTCGATCAGACGGTCGAGGCCCGGTTCGTAGATCGGGACCTGACCCTCGTTCAACATCCGGATCTTGGATTCGTCAATATCCGCGCAAACGACGCGGTTTCCCGTTTCAGCCAGACATGCGCCAACCACGAGTCCGACATATCCACTGCCAATGACCGTAACGTCCATCAGCCGATCTCCCCCTCTCTGATCTCGGCGTCGCTTCTTTCCCAGCGCCGCGCGGTCCAGCGATAGACCTCGCGCACCGACGCTTCGATCGAGCGCTCCGGAACCCAGTCCGTGTCAGCCCGCAGGCGTGACGCGTCTCCCTGGATGCAGGCTACTTCGTTCTCGCGCAGGCGCGACGGCTCGACATGAATTTCGGGCTCGATGCCTGCCTCGTCGAGGATCCAATCCAGGATCTGTCGGATCCTGATCGGCCTTCCGGACGCCGCGTTGTAGGCGGCTTTCGGATCCTTCAGCTCCATCACCAGGCGGAGCGCCCGCACTCCATCCCGCACGTCCGTGAAATCCCGCTCGACATCCAGGTCTCCGACGAGGATGCGACCGTTTCCTTCACCCGACACGATTTCTGAAACCTGGGAGCAGAAGTCGGGCACGACGAAGTTCGGACTCTGGCCTGGACCGACGAGGTTGAAGCTCCTCAGGACCAGGATCCTCAGGCCATGCGCCCTGCGGTAGGTGTGAGCCGCGAGTTCCTGGGCGGCCTTCGAGAGGCCGTATGGAGACACAGGCCTCAGGGACATTTCCTCGGACAGGGGCACGCCATCGCGGGCAGCGTCTCCGTACGCATCACCACTCCCCATGACGAGGATTCGCGGATCGAAGTCGGGTGAGTCGTCCCGCACGGACATCACTGCCTCGAACAGGTTTACCGTTCCGCCCGCATTCACGTTCAGTGAGAGTGCGGCGTTCTCCCGCGCGAGCGCTCCGGAGGCGAACCCGGCGAGGTGGTAGATCCGCTCCGGTCGAACCGCGGAAATCAGCCGGACCAGGGCGTCGTGGTCCCTGATGTCGGCAGCCTTCCAGTCGATCGATGATGCCTCGTCCGGCGTGAGAGTGTCACGTACCGGAGGGAGGTTGAGAGTCGAGCCCGCAACGTCGTAACTGTTCGCCAGAAGCTCGGCGACGAGATGCTCGCCTACGAAGCCATCGGCACCGGTGACGAGGACCTTCATGCGCGGATCCTCCCATGGGGTTCAGAACCGCCGGAAGTGCCGGGAACGCTGGATCGCGATCCGCGGCCCGGACGACCGACACAAGAAAGGCCCCGCCTCACGGCAGAGCCTTCCCGGCGCCGGGATTCGACACCCTGACGCCGTGAAATCCGGTCCCGGGCGTCAGGACGCCTTCTGGACCTTGCCGGCCTTAAGACACCGGGTACAGATCCGAACCCGTAAGGTGCGGCCGTTTTCCATGATCCGGACCCGCTGAAGATTCGGCATGAACCTCCGCTTGGTCCGGTTGTTCGCATTGCTCACACGATTCCCGGTCGCGGGGCCCTTGTTGCACACATAACAGAAATTCGCCATTGCTCCGTCGACTCAGTTTATTGACAGCGAGTCGGCCAGGAAGAAGCCGGGCGTCGAGGGGATCGCAGCCGCGTTCGCCCCATCCACCGCATCCTGGTTGACCCACTCATTCCCGATCGAGTCGTTCAGCACGTACAGCTTGCCGAACATACTGACCCTGTCATTCCCGTAAATGTCGGTTCCCCGTCGGATCAAGTCCGGCGAGAGGAGGACCGGAAGGCTGTTTTCCGCATCCAAGCCGATCGTGAATGCCGCCCTTCCGAGCCGCTCGTTAACCGTCACGAATCGGATCCAGCCTTCCTGACCGATCGAACCCTCGAGATCGGCGGCCATTGCCGCCGTATTGAGATCGATCGCCTCCGCAACCACTTCTTCCTCCATCACGGGCTCGACCTCTGTGTCGAGCGCCGCTGACTCCAAGTTCAGCCAGTAGAAGAAGCCCGCCATCGCGGCGATCGCGAGAATCGCGAGAATCGGAGATACGCCGGAACGCCCCATCGCTGCCTGCCTTTCTCGATCCGAATGCCGGAGTTACTGACTCCGCTCGGTCAGCTCGATAATGGCCAGCTCGGCCCCGTCGCCCTTTCGGGCTCCGAGCTTCAGGATCCGGGTGTAGCCACCGGGACGCTCCCGGAACCTTGGTCCGATATCGTCGAACAACTTGTGCAGCGCTACCCGGTCGCCGATATCGCGCCGCGCCAGGCGGCGACTGTGCACGTCATCGGTGCCACCCAGAGTGATCAGCTTCTCGACGAACGGACGCAGTTCCTTCGCCTTCGCCTCCGTCGTGCGAATTCGCTCGTACAGAAACAGGCTGGTGGCCATGTTCCGCAACATCGCGGTTCGGTGCGACGACGTTCGACTGAGCGCCCTTCCCTTCTTCCTATGCCTCATCGGAATTCCCGCTCTCCTCCTCGGCTTCCGAGTCCGTCACCCAGATGCTACCGGCGTCGTCACGCTCGAGGTTCATGTCAAACCGGAGTCCGTTCACCGCCAGAACTTCGGCAATTTCTTCCAACGACTTCTCACCGAAGCTCGGGACGTTGAGAATGTCATCCCGATTCCGCGTGACGATGTCGTAGAGCGTCCTGATATCCGCCTTGTCGAGGTTGTTCTTCGAGCGGATCGAGATCACGTCGAACGCGTCGAGCGTGGATTCGAGAAGCTCCTGCATCTCAGCCGGAACCGGCCGCCTCCCGGGTGCCCCATCAGGCACGGGAGCGGCGTCTCCGTTACCGCTGCCGAACTGGAGCAGGTACTGGAGGTGCGCCCTGGCGATCGCAGCCGCGTAGGACAACGCGTTACCCGGATCGACGGAGCCGTTGGTTTCCACCTGGATCGTGAGCTTGTCGAAGTCAGTACGCTGACCCACCCGAGTCTCTTCGACGATGAAATTCGCGCGCGAGACAGGATTGTAGATCGAGTCCACCTGAATCAGGTCAACCGGAGCATCGTCGGGACGCTCGTGCTGTTCAGCGGATACGAACCCACGACCACGATTCACCCAGAACGCGAGGTTGAGGGGTCGATTCTCGGGCAGGTCATCCTGCAGCGTGAACAGCAGCTGCTCCGGATTGACGATCGTAACCCCGCCTGCGTGCTCAATCGAGGAAGCGCGAATCGTTCCCGCCTTCTGGATCGCGAGACTCAGCTGGGCCTCTTCGACGCCGGGATCGAGCACAATGACGAGCCGTTTCAGGTTCTGAATGACCTGATGCACGTCCTCGACCACGCCGGGGATCGTCTGGTGCTCATGCTGCACGCCGTCGGCCCGGAAGGCCCAGATGGCCGAACCGGGAAGCGAAGAAAGCAGCACACGCCGAACTGAATTGCCGACCGTGTGCCCGAATCCGCGCTCGAGCGGCTGCAGAACGTACTCAGCCCTGCGACCATCTTCCGAGCGATTCCGCTCTTCGACGGTGCTGGGAAGGACCAAACCGGTAAGATCTAGCATGTTTCGCGTTCCGCCTCGATTACTTGCTGTAAAGCTCGACGATCAGCTGTTCCTGGACCGCCAGCGGGATATCGGCGCGAGACGGGCGTTCGAGCATCTGACCCGAGAGCGCTTCGTAGTCTACGCCGAGCCAGGACAGGGTATCCTTGCCCTTTCGATCCGCGACCGCTTCGCGCACCACGGGCATGTCCTGCCCGTCGACCGCAATCGCGATCTGATCTCCCGGAGCGACCTGGTAGCTCGGGATGTCCAGAGTGGCTCCATTCACCAGAACGTGCCTGTGCCGTACCAGCTGCCGCGCCGCCTTGCGGGACGGCGCGAAGCCGAGACGGTAAACGAGATTGTCGAGTCGGGACTCGAGCTGAATCAACAGGTTCTCGCCCGTGATTCCCTTGATGCGCGCCGCACGCTCGAACAGGGTGCGGAACTGCCGCTCCCCGACCCCGTAAATCCGCTTGACCTTCTGTTTCTCACGAAGCTGCGTCGCATACTCCGACTGCCTGCGCCGGCGCCTCCCGGTACCGTGCTCGCCGGGCGGGTATGCCTTGCGCTCGATCGCACACTTCTCCGTGAAGCAGCGCTTCCCCTTGAGGAACAGCTTGTCGCCTTCCCGGCGGCATAGCCGGCAGACGGGTCCCGTGTATCGTGCCATGAACGTCCCTTTGACCTCGCTACTGTTTGCTTCGACGGACGGCCCCGAGCCGTGCCGTCAGACGCGTCGCTTCTTGGGCGGACGACAGCCGTTGTGAGGAATCGGCGTCACGTCCCGGATCGACCGGATCGTGAGGCCGGCGCTCTGCAGCGCCTGTATCGCGGACTCCCGGCCCGAGCCGGGGCCCTGAACGCGCACATGGACGCGCTTCATGCCCATCGAAGCCGCTTCGCGGCCCACCTGTTCCGCCGCGATCGTCGCCGCGAACGGTGTGGACTTCTTCGATCCCTTGAAGCCGGCTTTGCCGGCGCTCGCCCACGCCACGGTACCACCCTCGGTGTCCGTGATCGTGATGATCGTGTTGTTGAAGGTGGCCTTGATATGGGCCATTCCCTCTGCGTCTACCTGGCGCTTCTTGCGCCCGCTGGTCCTCGGCTTTGCCATGACTCGGTCTTCTCTCCCTTACTTCCTGGGCGCTTTTTTCTTGCCGGCCACAGCCCGCCTCGGTCCCTTGCGGGTCCGCGCGTTCGTATGTGTCCTCTGACCCCTGACCGGAAGGCCGCGCCGGTGCCGGATGCCCCGATAGCAGCCAATGTCCATAAGCCGCTTGACGTTCATCGAGGTTTCGGTGCGCAGGGCGCCCTCGACCTTGTAGCTGGCCTCGATCACCCGGCGGAGCTTGTTGACGTCATCGTCGGATAGAGCGTTCACCCGGGTATCCGGGTTCACGGCTGTCTCCGCGAGGATCGCCTGCGCCGTTGAGCGGCCGATCCCATAGATGTAGGTCAGCGCTACTTCGATTCTCTTGTCTCTGGGCAGATCAACGCCCGCGATTCTCGCCATTCCTAGCCCTGCCTCTGCTTGTGCTTCGGATTACGGCTGCAGATAACCCGCACGACTCCGCGCCGCCGGACAATCTTGCAGTGCTCGCAAATCCGTTTCACGCTCGATCGGACCTTCATGGTGCCTTCCGTTTCCGTCGTTCCGTGTGCGAAAGAGCCGCGTAAGATAGCGGCACTTCGCCCGAAACTCAATGACCGGTCTACTTAAACCGGTATGTAATCCGTCCCTTTGACAGGTCATATGGAGACATTTCAACCGTGACATTGTCGCCAGGCAGGATCCGGATGTAGTTCATTCGGATCTTGCCGGAAACATGGCACGTGATCTCGTGCTCGTTCTCAAGGCGAACCCTGAACATCGCGTTCGGGAGCGCCTCGATCACCTCACCCGCCATCTGGATCGGTTCTTCCTTCGCCAAAACTACTCCTCCTTCAGGTCCGCCGTCGCCGGCCGAACCGTGAGCACCCTCGGCCCACCGGCCGTAACCGCGACCGTATGCTCGAAATGGGCTGAGAGGCTGCCATCCGCCGTCACGACTGTCCACCCGTCTGCCAGCGTCCGAATGTGCCGTGCTCCGTCATTCACCATCGGCTCGATCGCGATGACCAGGCCAGAATCCATCACCTCGCCCCGTCCGCGCTGCCCGAAGTTCGGAACGTGCGGCTCCTCGTGCGGCTCATGGCCGACACCGTGACCGACCAGTTCCCGAACGATGCTGTACCCGGCGTCCTCCACGTGCTGCTGAATCGCCGCGCCCACGTCTCCGAGCCTGGCGCCCGGCCGGGCTTCGGCAACTCCCCGGTCCAGCGACTCTCGCGTGACCCGTAGCAGACGCTCGGCTTCGGGTCCGACATCGCCGACCGGAACCGTCACCGCCGCGTCAGCGAACATCCCTCCACGCTTGACGCCCACGTCCACGCTGATCAGGTCCCCGGCCGCCAGTCTCCGCGACACAGACGGGATGCCGTGAACGACTTCTTCATTCAGGCTCGTACACAGCGTCGCGGGAAACCCGTACAGTCCCTTGAATGCCGGCTCGGCGCCGTCGTGGTCACGAATGAACGACTCGGCCATCCGGTCGAGCTGTTCCGTGGTCATGCCCGGCTCGACCCGCGAAGCGACTAGCTCAAGCACCCCGGCCACGATCTCGCCCGCCGTCTGGATCTGCTCGATCTCCTCGACAGTCTTCAGCCGGATCAAGTGCCGATTCCCGCCTGCACCCGGTCCCGGATTTCCTCTACGGTACCGAGCCCGTCCACATCCACGACCAGCGCGCCGGAGGCCCGATACCACCTGAGCACCGGCTCCGTCTGTTTCCGGTAGACCACCAACCGGTGCCGTACGGTATCGGCGCCGTCGTCTCTCCGTTGAACCAGGGTGCCGCCACACACGGGACACGCTTCGTTCATCTCTCCGTAGGGGCCGAGCACGATGCCGCAACTGGAGCACACCAGGCGGGTCGACAGCCGGTGGACGATCTCATCGTCCTCAACCGAGATATTCAGGATCGCGTCGAGGTGGATTCCCAGATCCTCGAGGATCTGATCGAGACCTTCCGCCTGGGCCACGGTCCTCGGAAACCCATCGAGCACGAAGCCGTCGCGCGCGTCGTCTCCCTGCAGCGCCTCGCCGATGATCCCGAGGATCACCTCGTCCGGCACCAGTTCGCCGGCATCCATGAAGCGCTTCGCTTCGTGGCCCTGCTTCGTTCCCTGCCTGCGCGCGTGCCGCAGGATGTCTCCGGTCGAGAATCTGGGCACACCGAGACTGCGTTCGAGAATTTCTCCCTGCGTTCCCTTGCCCGCACCCGGTGGGCCCATCAATACGATTCGCACCGGACCTCTACATGTAGCGCTGGCGGCCACGATACTTCACGCGGCCCTTCTTCATGAATCCCTCGTACTGTCGGAGCAGGAGGTGCTGCTGCATCTGCTGGACCGTGTCCAGTGCAACACCGACCACGATCAGCAGCGAAGTCCCACCGAAGAAGAAGGTCTGGATATCGAATGCGTCGAAGATCCAGAACGGAAGCAGTGCGATCGCGGCGAGATAGACCGAACCCGGCAGTGTTACCCGGGTCAGAACCTGGTCGATGTACTCGGCTGTCTGCGCGCCCGGCTTGACTCCCGGGATGAACCCGCCCTGCTTTTTCAGGTTCTCCGCGAGGTCCACCGGGTTGAAGATGATCGCCGTGTAGACGTAGGTGAACAGGATGATCAGAATCGCGTAGCTGACGTAGTAGACCGGCTGGCCGATCTGAAACAGCTGGCTCAGATCGTACAGAACGCCCTTGACGCCCGACGTGGACACGCCCTGCCCGCCCGTGAACGAGTAAAGCGTTCCCGGGATGATGATCAGGGCCTGCGCGAAGATGATCGGCATCACGCCGGCGGAGTTGATCCGGATCGGGATGAATGACTTCGTGCCCTCCCGCACCCGACCACGTCCCACGACCTTCCGCGGAATCTGAACCGGGATCTTCCGGGCAGCCATCGTCAGCGACACCACAGCCGCCATGATCGCGATCAGTACGAGAACCAGGAGAAGGAGCTTGAACAGGCTGATACCGCCGGCCTGCCACAATTCGAGCGTGTTGAATACGGCTGCCGGAAATCCCTGGAGGATTGAGAAGAAGATCAGCAGCGACATCCCGTTGCCGATCCCTCGCTCGGTGATCTGCTCACCGAGCCACATCACGAAGACTCCACCGGCCGTCAGCAGCAACACCGTCGTGATTCGGAAACCCCAACCGGGAATGACCACGACACCGGGCTGCGACTCGAGGAAGATGGAATAGCCGTACGCCTGCATGATACAGAGAAACACGGTGGCGTACCGGGTCCACTGCGTGATCTTCCGGCGGCCATCCTCGCCCTCCTTCTGCAGCTTCTCGATCGACGGGAACGTCGCTCCGAGAACCTGGAAGATGATACTGGCCGAGATGTACGGCATGATCCCGAGCGCAAAAACCGTAGCTCTCGCCAGAGCCCCGCCGGTGAACATGTCGTAGATCCCGAACAGGGTCCCCTGGAACTGGCCCGCCAGCGTCTCGAGGGCCTGGAGATTTACTCCCGCCGTCGGGACGTGCGCACCGAACCGGTACACGGCGAGGGCCATGAGCGTGAACAGGAGCTTGTTCTTGAGCTCAGGAACCTTGAACAGATTCTGAGCGGCCTGCAGGGCCTGTGTTCTCTCGCTGGCCATGTCAGACGATCAGCTCCGCCTGGCCACCGTCGGATTCGATCTTCTCGCGGGCCGACGAGGAGAACGCGTGAGCCCGGACGGTGATCGCCCGACCCGCGCCACCATCACCCAGGATTTTGACCGGCTTCTTCGGGGACCGGATGAGCCTGTGGCTCTTCAACTCGTCCGGACCGATCTCGGTCTCGGTGAGCTCGGCGAGGGCCGACAGGTTCACGATCTGGAATCGCCGGCGAGAGATCGGCTTGAAACCTCGTTTCGGCACGCGCCGATACAACGGCATCTGGCCGCCCTCGAACCAGGCGGGGATCGAGACGCCCGTCCTGGACTTCTGGCCCTTGTGTCCCTTACCGGAGGTCTTCCCGTGCCCGGATCCATGACCTCGGCCGAGTCGTTTCGGCTTCTGTCGGGATCCCGGGGCCGGACTCAGGTTGTCGAGCCCGATTCGCTTCTCCTTCGCCATCGGTCTAGTCGACCTCCTCAACCACGACCAGGTGCGAGACGGTCCGGATCATCCCGCGGATCGCGGGACCATCCTGTTTCTCGACCTCGTCCTGATGATGTTTCAGGCCCAGGGC
>JAENXO010000048.1 GCA_016649455.1 Gemmatimonadota bacterium
CGAGCCACTCCTCGCCGAACTGGCTCGCTTCGGTCTGAAGCAGTATCGAGTTGGCAACGGCCTGGCGCAGACGTTCCTGCGCCTCCTGTAGCTCCAGCTCCCATTCTTCGTACCCGTCCGGCAGATTCAGCTCGTAGTTCATCGGGTCAAGCAGAACCCGGAAGAACATCCTGGAGTTGTTCGCCTCGAAATAGTTCTGGTCGAGGAAGATGAAATACTGCGGAAGCACGTGGGTCTCATCGTACTCCTCGATCCGCTCGGTCATGGCCCGGATGTACCCGCGTACTGTCTGCTTGAATGCGACTTCGTCAGGCTTCCCCTGGCCGTTGTTGCCCCGGTAGTCATGAATCCACAGCACGTGATAATCTCGTGCCTCGTGGACCGAGCGGAAGAACTCGAGCTGGAACTCCTCGTTCAGCACGTACTGGGTGCGATTGCCTCTCTTGAACGTCTGTTTTGTGCCGAGCTCGATGAGCGCGCGCATCTCGTCGCCCGTGTCGTGGTCTTCGGCGCGCAGCGCGAGCTGTAGCGGGAGCCACACGAGTCGGCTGTCATCCCACCGCTCCTTCTGGAATTCACGCACTTCCTCCGCTATCTGTCCGAGCTCCTGGAAAGTCCAGTACACCTGCTCGTACCGGTCCATCGTGATGCCACTGTCCTGAAGGATCCAGCGCCCGAATTCGGAGTGTGCATCCGAGAGGTACTGGTCCAGGCCGTCGTGTGACTTCCGCTGCCCGAGAAGCTGGTCGTACGGAATCAGGACTCTCTCGAGCAGGATCCGCCGGGCAGCCGCTGAAATCGCGCGACCCTGTTCGGTGCTGCCACTCTCGGTGGCACCGGCTCCGCCCGCGGCGAGCGAGAACGCCCGGTCAATCTCGTCGTGATAGGCTTCGATTTCTTCGTTGAGGCTTCGGCCGTTCGGGAACCTGACATCCGCGGTCGAGAGACGATCCTGGATGCGGGCGATCTGGCCGGCGTACTTCTCTTCCGGCTTGTCTCCGCCCGTGTCGGTGAGCGGCATCGAGAGCTCGGTAATCCACATCGCGCCATCCCGGACGAATCCGATCGTCTCGTCGAGTCCGGCCGGCCTGGTCGCCAGATCTGTCAGCTGGATCGGCGGAGTGTCGAGTTCGACGGCATCCCGCTGCGGACGGGTTTCTCCACTGTTCCTGCTCCACAGCGGAACGTTTACGCCTACCGCGAACGTGTTGTCGAATCCCGGCAGGTAGTCGAAGCGGACCTGCGATCCCCTCCCGAAGATCCCCGTCCGGCGGAACGGAATCTCGAGTCTGAGCAGCCAGGACCAGCGATTGTCGGCGATGTTGTAGTCCGCGCCGGTCGTGAAGTGCAAAGCGGGAATCGAGAACAGCGCTCGCCCCCCACCATCGAGCCCGTCGACACCCCGGACCCCGCCGTAACCCTCGACGCCGATCGCGGCCACTCCGGCTACCGGACTCATCAGGTCCTTCAGAATGCCGGCGTGGCCAAGCACCTGTGCCTGACCGGTGGAGTCTCCCGGGGTATACCAGCCTATGGTTCCTCCGGCGTGTCCCTTCCATACCGGTGGCATCCCCAGCTGGAACACCTCGCCCCCGCCCTCGGGTGGTCGGTCGGAGCGCGACTGCGCGGATGCGGTGGAGGGAGACACGATGGAAGGAAGCACGAGCGTCACCAGCACGAGAGCCAGCGAAGCGGCGAATACCGAGGGGAATCTCAAGGTCTTCATGGACTCAATGTCCTCCGGGCGAGTCTTGGGACGGACTATCACACGCTTACGATGAAGGTCCGCCAGGCAGTCATGAATCCCCGACAGTAAGGGGTATTTCAGGGACTGGAGACGGTGAGCAGGCGACTTTCCGATTCATCTGACAAGCTCAGGTTCATGTCGCCCAGCCATTCGATGCCGATCCTGTAGCGCGTGCGAACGGGCACGGACGGGTAAGTCGCTGCAGCGCTATCACAAGCTGTAGGGTCGGTGCGATACAGGGCAAGTGGGACTTCGGGGCGTCCGCCCGCGGTTCTTGAGGACCCTGGCCTGGAGACCGGGCGGCCGCAATCAGACGGCAGGAGGGCATGGCGGTGTGCCATGCCCTCCTGGTTCAACGGTTTGAATTCGAGTCCGGTCGACCGGACCGGTGATCAGCAGGCAGCAGCCGCCGCGCAGGTGGCCTCAGAATCGACAGTTCCGTCGGCGCCGGGCGCGCCGGGAGTCTGGCCGCCGCCGGCCGAGGCACCGCCCGCTCCACCGCTTCCGGCGATGCCGCCGGAGTAGATGTTGTCGGTCAGGGTCGGCGCGCTGCCAGCCGTGGAATACACGCCTGCGGTGATTCCGCCGGCACCGCCGCCACCGGCACCGGAATGCCCGCCTCGTCCACCGGCGCCTCCAGCACCACCATCGCCGCTGTCCACTCCACTTCCGGATCCACCCGGTCCGCTGGCCCCACCTGCCTGGCCGGCACCCGCGTCGCCACCTGCGCCGCCGTCGGCGCCGGCTCCGAGCTGGATCTGATTCGACACCAGCGCGGGGCTGGACGAAATGAGGAACACTCCGAACGAGCCGCCACCCCCGAATCCGCCGGTTCCCATGGCGGTCGCGCCCGCGCCGCCTGCTCCGCCGCCGCCGCCACCTGCTCCGAACGAATCGATACCCGTATCACATCCACCGCTTCCGCTTCCGCCACCGCCGCCGGTTCCATCGGCCCCCGCGCTTCCCAGCAGGCCATCGGCTGCAGACCAGATATCGCCGATCAGCAGCCCGCCCGGCACCGCGCCGCTTCCCGACGCTCCGTCGGTTCCGGGCTGGCCGGCCTGGCCCGGCATGCCGGGCAAGCAGGCCGGGCTGCTCGAGCCACCAAGACCGAAGCCGCCGCCGAATGTCTCGGCGCTCGCTCCGGGCAGTCCGGGGGTCGCCGTCGCGTCGAACGTCAGCGGGTAGTTGGCACAGTCCGTATCGATGGTTCCGCCGTGTCCGCCAGCTCCGCCAGCGGCACCAGCGACCGGAGTCGTCGCGCCTGATCCACCGTTGCCACGCGTGCTGTCGTCGCATGCGGACGGCAATTCCTGGGCTGGTTGACCGATGCCCCCACCGGTCGCAGGAGATCCAGCGGCCGGCAGACCGTCAGTACCGTCTGAGCCAGCGGCCCCGGCTCCGGATTGAATCGAGTTTCCACGGAATTCCAGGGCGAGGGTCGAATTCCGGACGACGACGACGTATGAACTGCGTCCCTGGCCGCCCGGCAACGTGCCTGCCGCGTCCGGTCCGACGAGCGTCATGTCCGCCACGACCGTCGGCGCGCTCACCGCGTCTGCGAGCAGCGTCAGGGCCTGGCCCTCGATCGCTCCATCGACGCCCGTGATTCTCGAAACATGTGTCCCTGGATCCCGGCTCCAGCCGGTGCCAGCATCGTATCCACCGTATACGCTCACGCCGTCTGCCAGCATAACCGACTCGGAGTAGTCGCCGGCCGCCACGTACACATTGCCCGCGCCGATCGTGGTCGCGCGTTCGACACCCCACTGAATCGTTGCGCACGCTTCGGCTATGGGGCCGCAGGTCGCAGAGTCGCTGCCAGACGAGGCGACGAACACGGCGTCCGCTTCGTCGCCGTCGATTCCATCGCAGTTTGAATCTGTAAACAGGTCATCTGGCAGATCCGCCGCGCCGGGATGTACCGCGGCGTCGCTGTCGTCACAGTCGATGGTCGAATCGAAGCCATCTTCGTCGAAGTCGACCAGGGGAGTCACGACCGTAAGCGTGGCGCACGGGCCGGCGCCCATGTTTCCGGCCTCATCCGTCGCCTCGACGCAGACGTCATAGTCTCCGTCCGTCGCCGGGGCCGGGAACGAAGCGGTGAGTTGCTCACGCGCTTCGTCGAAAGCGCCATCCGATGCTGCCATGGTTGCGGAGCCGCCTGGTACCAGCCTCCATTCGGCGGACGCAATCGTGGATCCGCCCAGCGTCGCGTCATCCGCCGTCGCCTCGATCGTGATCTCGATGCCTGGGGCTGCCGTGTTCGGTGTCAGAACCACGTTACTGACATCCGGCGCATCCGCATCCGACACGGCAAACACTACGTCTTCCCCACGAAACGGTGGGTCACACGCGGTGAACATCAGGACTGGGATGAGCGCCCATCGAAGCGACCTGCGACTGGACTTGAACATGTCTTCTTACCCCCGGAGTGCGTCTGTACCTGCGATCCGAATCATCCGTAGTTGCAAGTGGGGTGCCCGCCGGAGTTAGTGTCAGAAAACAGATTATGTAGAATATGATAAGAAGTTATTCAGTAGTCTTATAACATAATGAATGAGCCCGATCGTAGTCCTCGGATTGCCTGCGGACTCGTCGCGCAGTGCAATGATGTGCCGCACGGAATGCCGCTGCGAGGAGAAAGGGGGGTGGAAGACGGGTCAGGAAGCGTCGCGGACCTTCGACCCCGGCAGCTGGCCGGTGTGGTACAGCAGCCAGGTCCAGGCGGCCTTACACTGCCTGAACGTGAGAAAGACCGTGGCAATCGTAACGGCAAGCCCGGCCCACACGGCCCACTCCGTTGGACCCAGAAAGAGGAACAGGGGCAACGCCGTGACGATCCCGGCAGCTCCGCCGAGCGTATAGCCGAGAACCATGGGCCCGCCGTACTGTGCGCCGTCCGTTCCAATCAGGTTCTGCCCGCACTCGAGGCAGGACTCGTGGAGCTCGTATCCTTTCCGGAACAGGGAGCCCTGCAGACAGGCCGGGCAGACGAGCCGTAGCGTCACTCTCAGCAACGTTCGTGCTGGAGGTGGTTGTTCGGACATGGCGCGCCGGATTCCAGTATCTGGCCGGGGGCTGAGCTACGCGGCGCTCGGGCAAGAGCGATCGACCGGGCCGCGAGACGTGTCCGAGTGTACGAAACTCCGAGTTGAAAGGCACGCCAGTGCTGCACGTCACGAACGGAGATTCCGCCGCGGAGCGGATTCGGGCCCTTGGACTGTCGGGCGATGTACTCCCATGGCGAGACGTACTGCACGACGGTCCGGTACCGAGATGCGCGGATGACGCCGAGTTGCGCCGCGTCCGCGCCCGATTCCTGGCGGACTGCGGATGGACGGGGTACGACCAGGCGCTGGATGGTCTCCAGTCCCGTGATGTCCAACTGGGGCAGGCACTTGGATCGACCGAAGTCCAGCTGTGGTTCGAACCCGATCTGTATGACCAGCTTCAACTCCTGCAGGTCCTGGACTTCAGCCGCCGGCATGGCGGAGCGGCTCAACTGTTCCTGGTGTCGTCTGATGATTTCCTCGCCATGGCGACCCGCGAGCAGCTGCTGGCCTGGCACCAGGAGAGGGTCCGGGTAAGCGAGGCGCAGTTAGCGATCGGGACACGCGTGTGGAACGCGTTTCGGTCGCCGGATCCGCTGGAATTGGGTCGGCACGCCACAGAGGATCTCCAGATTCTACCATACCTCTCACAGGCGTTGAAGCGGCTGATCGAGGAATACCCGTCCGTGTCGGACGGCCTGGCGCGCTCGGAGCGGCAGGCGCTGGAAGCGATCCGGAGTGGGGCCTGCGTGGCGGAGGAAGCATTTCGTGCCGCTGCGGCGCAGGAAGAATTTTCTTATCTCGGGGATGGTTCATTTGAGCGGTATCTCGTTCGTCTTGCTGCGGGCGAGACCCCGCTGATCAGATCCGTTGACGGTTCGACGATCGAGGAGGCCGAACTGGACGATCCAGCCAGGAGCCTCTGGCGCCGGCCGCTGGCGTTGACGGAGTACGGGTCTGCGGTATTGGACGGACGCGTGAATCGCGAGACATTGTTGCCGTTGGACCACTGGATTGGAGGCGTCCACCTGTCGGCCGAGACACCGAGGTGGCGCCGGGATCCGGGTGGTGACACGCTGATAGTCAAGCAGAATTGACCGATCGGGATATGAGGTGAGAATGAGACGATTGAGCATCGTGACCGGCCTTGTCGGAGCCGTGGCTCTCATCGTACCACCGGCGTCGGCACAGGCGCCCGGGGAAGATGCGATTGCCGTGGCCGGGAGCTACGTGGACGCCATGCGGGCCAGCGACTTCGACCGGATGGCGACGCTCATGCACCCCGCGTCTCTCGCCGAGCTGCGCGAGATCTTCGCGCCAGTGCTCGCCTCGGGAACCGGGTCCGAGATCATTAGTGCGATCGGTCTGCCGCCGCCCGCCGAGCTCGCCGGAATGTCGGACACGGAGTTCTTCTCCGCGTTCATGCGGGCGATCGTGTCTGGCGACTCCACGATGGCCGATGCCTTGCGGCAGGCCCATGCGGACCTGCTCGGTTCGGTGCCCGAAGGAGCCGACACGGTGCACGTGGTCTACCGGATGAGGATGAATGTCGAGGGAGTAGAGGTCAGCGAGATGGGTGTTCTGAGCCTCGGGCGGTGGGAGAACACCTGGCGGGGCCTGCTGGCCGGAGATCTCGCGGGACTGGCAGCCGTGTTTCAGGGAATCGCTGAGGAGGACGAATGAGCTCCACGACTGGCAGGGTTACGAGCGGACGGTACCACCGGCTCATGCTCATCTCGGTGGCACTCGCCGCGACATTCGTTCCATCTGGCGCAGTCGCTCAAGGGACGACCAAGCCCGTGCTGCACGGCCGTCATTGGGTGGCGATCACCGGGAAGCCGCTGGGCGCTACCGCCGGGGCACTGATCTTTGGTCGCGGAGGGAATGCGGTCGATGCGGCGTGCGCGATGCTCGCGGCGACTTCCACGATGTGGGATGTGCTGTCGTGGGGTGGCGAGACGCAGGCCCTGATATTCAACCCTCATACGCAAACGGTGGTCGGAATCAACGCGGTCGGTACGGCACCGACGGGGGCCACCGCCGAGTTCTTCCGGGACCAGGGATTGGAGTTCCCGCCGCAATATGGTCCGCTGGCCGCCGTCACGCCGGGCACGCCCGGGGGCCTGATGGTGATGCTGGCCGAATATGGCACTATGGCGCTCGCCGAAGTCCTGGCCCCGGCGATCGAGATGGCGGACGGGTATCCGATCGAGGCCCAGGCCGCTCGCTCGATCGCTCAAAACCAGGAGATGCTCGAGTCCTGGTCCTACTCCAGATCGGTGTTCTTCATTGCGGACGGAGACTCGCTTCGAGCGCCGCGGGCCGGCGAGATCTTCCGTCAGCCTGACCTGGCCAGGATGCTCCGCTCACTGGTGGAAGCCGAGCGGTCAGCGCTCGAGCAGGGCGCGAGCAGAGAACAGGCGATCCAGGCTGCCTACGATGAGTTCTATCGAGGTGACGTAGCACGCGAAATCGTCCGGGGAACGGCTGAAGAGGGAGGTCTGATCACGCTCGAGGACCTCGATCGGTGGGAGGTCAGGATCGAGGAGCCCGTGCGGACGAATTATCGGGGAATCGAGGTGCTGAAACTCACGACCTGGACGCAGGGCCCGGCGATGCTGCAGGCGCTCAACATCCTGGAGGAGTTCGACCTCGTTTCGATGGGATTCAACAGTGCGCGGTACATTCACACCCTGGTGCAGGCGATGCAGCTCGCGTTCGCGGATCGGGACTTCTACTACGGAGACCCATACTTCCCGCCGGCCGAGCCGATCCACGGGCTGCTGTCGAAGGACTACGCCGCTGAACGTGCGGCGATGATCGATCCGGCTCGCAACGATCCGGACGCACGTCCCGGTGATCCGTATCCATTCCAGGGAGAGACGAATCCGTTCGCCGATCTGCTGGCGCGCTGGCACACCGTTCCGCCTGCCGTTGAGTCCGGATCTGAAGGTGGAATCCGCGGTCCGGCGGGGATCTCAGGTCTTCCCGTGCCCGGAGTATCGTACGCCTCGAGCGGGATACGGCCGGAGGATGATCCTGCCCTGGCGGATCACTTTATGGGGACCACCTCGATCCAGGCCGCGGACTCCGAGGGCTGGGTCGTCTCAGTAACCCCGAGCGGCGGCTGGATCCCAGCCACGATCGCCGGAAACACGGGTATCGGGTTGAGCCAACGGGCGCAGAGTTTCGTGACGGACCCGGCTCAGAATCCGTACAACGTGATCGAACCGGGAAAGCGACCCCGGGTGACCCTGACCCCCGGACTCGCATTGAAGGATGGCCGCCCGATCCTCTCGTTCGCCGTCCAGGGCGGGGACACACAGGACCAGAACCTCCTTCAGTTCCTGCTGAACGTCGTCGAATTCGGCATGAACGTGCAGCAAGCGGTCGAGGCGCCGAACGTCAACACGTTCCAGCTCCGTGCTTCGTTTGGTACACATGAGTCCCGGCCCGGGCGCCTGCTCGTCCACCAGGACACCCCGCCGTGGGTCAGATCCAAGCTCCGTGACATGGGGTACGACATCATCACGGGTGCACGGACGTCGGGACCGATCAACGCGATCTGGTTCGACCGGGAGCACGGCACGATGTGGGGCGGTTCGAGCGACTACGGCGAGGACTACGGCCTTGCATGGTAGGGGATCAGGCCAATCGTCTGCTCACACGTCGGTCACCCAGGCCGCCAGGACCAGGTCCGGGTCCTCCTGCCTTTTCCGCTCGGCTGACAGGAAATCGTAGTAGCCACACCGCGGCGTGCCAGGATATTCCCGGCACACTGCGGGACGTGCTTCGTAGATCCTGCAACTGCGCGTGTCAGAATCCAGAAAGTGACAGGCGGTCAGGAACGCGTTGTCGCTCCGGTGCTTCAGGACTCGTTCACCGGGATCAGGACTGTTCTTCGTGAAGCGCCGGCCGGCCGTCTCGACATCGATGTCGAGATAACGGGAGATGCGCCGAAGGTCCTGCCGAGTGACTGGTGTCTGGGGATACGTACAGCAGAAACCCGGGCACTTCCCACAATCGTAGAATACCGGGAGTTTCGAGTCTGCCACGATTCGGTAATGCTCCTTTTCGGCCGCGGCTCACGCCAGGGCCGGGATCGGACGGCCGGCGGACTGCGACTTCCGCCATGTGCGAAGACCTGATTGGCGGGCAGGAAGCTATCCCGGTCTCTCGCCGGGTCAAGCGAGCGAGCCGATTCGCCTTCCGGCCAGGTGATCGCCCACCCGCAAGTTGGAACTCTGGCTCGCTCATTCCGATATCCCTAGGATAAATGGTCCGGCCGAAAGGTGAGGGCGCCGCGCAGCCGAGACCGCGACACGCGAGAGAGCAGATGCCGGTACGATCATCCACGTGGACATCGAGTCGAGCGGCCCCGGAGCCCGGGTGGGTAAGGTGAATCCAGCGAGCCGGGCCGGACTGATCCGGGTCGCCGCATTCACCGCCGCCTATCTGGCGGTCGCGACCGTGGCCGCGTTCGCCACCGGCAACGGCGAATTCGTGTTCTACATCGTCGTGATGGTCGTACTCGCAGCGGTCGTCGGCGTGGTTCACTTCAGCATCGGGCTTCCGGAATCAGCCCTCTGGGCCCTGAGCATCTGGGGCCTCTCCCACATGGCGGGAGGGTTGATCACGGTTCCCGCCGGCTGGCCGACGCATGGTCCGAACCAGGTGCTGTACAGCCTGTGGCTGATCCCGGACCGACTGAAATACGACCAGATCGTTCACGCCTACGGATTCGGGGTTACCACGTGGATCTGCTGGCTCGGACTGCAGGCCTCGCTGAGCAGATCGGGAATCGACGCGGTGCCGACCGCCGGCCGGCTCGTCCTGGCCTGGGCGGCGGGACAGGGATTCGGCGCCCTGAACGAGGTCATCGAGTTCGCCGCCACACTGCTCGTGCCCGAAACGAATGTCGGGGGCTATCGAAACACGGGCTGGGACCTGGTCGCGAACCTGGTCGGCGCGACGCTCGCAGTAATCATCATCTGGTTCGCGTACAACCGGAAACACACGGACTCCGCCCCTGGAGCGCGGCGAAAGTGAAGGCCTGGACCGGTATGCTGATGGTAGCCCTGGCGCCGTTGGGAACGACCGGCTGCGGAGGCAATTCCTCGGTGCCCGAATCCGCGGGAGCGGGGGAGTTGGTCGCGGAAGGGACGGTTCGACAGGTCGGGAGCGCACCGACCGTCACGACGCGCATCGAGACCGGGGACGGCCCGATCGTGGTCGTCGGACCCCTCGCCAGCGAGATCGCGCGTGCGGCGGGGGCGGTTGCCAGGGTCCATGGGATCTCGCCCGGAGACAGCGGTCCGAAGGCGATTCGGGCGGAATCGTACAACCTGGTGTCCGTCGATGGTATGAGCCCTCTGGTGGGCGTCCTCGAACTGGAGGACGACCGTATTGTGCTGAGGACGGAGGACGGTCAGCGAGTGGAATTGATCGGAGGCAGCGCCCGGATGCGGGAAGCCACGGGATCGAAGGTCTGGGTCACGACCCGTGACGACGGCCGCAGCATCGTGCGCTGGGGGATTCTGAGGGAGCAGGGACAATGAAAATGCGGTACGAGGAGGGCGAGCAGATGCATTTCGTGCGGCAGGCTGACGATGTTCAAGAAGAAACGGTCGGTGCCGGTCAGGATACCGTTCGTCAGGTCCTGATCGGACCTGACGAGGGGCCGCACTTTCAGCTGCGGAAGTTCCGCATCGAGCCGGGCGGCTTCATGCCGATGCATACGAACTCGGTAGAACACGAGCAGTATGTGCTGGGTGGCCGGGCC
>JAENXO010000582.1 GCA_016649455.1 Gemmatimonadota bacterium
ATATTGATCTCCGCGCGGCGAATGGAGAGCGCGGAGCCAGGCACAGATACGATCTCGTCAGGATCAGGCTCCGGTGCGGTATCGGGGATCGGGTCGTTGAGCACGTAGGCCCACGGGAGAATCGCGTTGGCGCCCCTGGCTCCTCCCGAGCCGCCGTCAGAGGCGACCGGAGCGCTCGACTCACATGCGGCAAGGACCAATCCCAACGTGGCCGCTGCTGCAGCAATGCTGCTCCTCTTCACGTCCCTCACTGTTCATCGACCCTGTAGACCACGAGCCGCACCACGTCCAGCTCGTCCCGCTCCGTGGCGAGCATCCTTCCATCCGGAAGGAATCCGATCGGATACGGAGCGTCGGCGGGCAGCGTCCCGACGTACGAGCCGTCAGGGGTCAGGATGTCCGTCGGGGTCGGCTCCGGGCGTGGACCGCCACGGCTGACCCAGATCCGACCATCGGGTCCGACCCGAAGGGTCCGAATCGCGGGGATTAGTTCGGCGAATCCGCGCTTCTCGATCACCTCGTCCCACGCACACTCGCGAACGCCGGCCGAGGTCATCATTCGCATCCCCTCGCCGAGCTCTCGCGCCGCCAGGTCCCGGTTCGCCTTTACCGGCTCGACCGCACGCCGGTAGCGCGCCACGCGTGTGCTTCCGTCGAAGACATCGATCTGGTAGGCAGTCCCGACGCGCGCCACCGCCCGGTCGCGCCAGGCGTCCCAGACGATGTCCGGGGAAAACAGGGGTGACAATCCGGACAGGGCCATCCCGCAGCTCTCGAGCTCGACCACGCCGGCGGATGCCGACGTGAACCGGGCCAGCTCCGTCGTGTCCGCATCCACCACCCGCAGGAATCGGTACAGTTTCTGATCGTCTTCGAGCGTGGAGATCGCGGAGTAGTAGCCGTCCCCGCCCCATATCCGACGGTTGTTCGGCACCAGCGCCTCGTGTGAATCCAGCGCCAGGCCCTCGGTGTCGAATCCGTGGACCGTACCGCGTCCGATGTCATCGATCAGGGCCGTACCGTCCGGCTTCACGGTGAGTCCGATCGGCCAGGCAATCTCACCGGGACCTTCTCCTTCCCGGCCGAGCGTACGCAGGTGGCTACCGTCGCCCGCGAACACGAGCAACCTGTGTCCATCCGCGTCGAGCACGTAGATGCGGCCTGCCGAATCGACCCCGACCGTGCTCTCACGCACCGTGTAGAACGCTTCCGGTCCTTGCTCCTCACCACCAAGCGTGAGCGTTGGCGTGAACGTCCAGTCGAGCGGGATCTCCGGCGCCGGGTTCGCGACGACCCGGATTCCGGCGGAGTCGGCAACGATTGCCTGCTCGGGCGTCCCGTCCGCGCAGGCGGAAAGTGAGGCGAGCAGGAGAGCAGTGGCACGGTTCAGGCCCCCGGTCCGAGACGTGCAAGACGAGTGTGCCGCCATGTGTACCCCTCAGGCTGTGCGAGTCACGGACGTGTGCGCGAAACACGGATCGGGGCCGATCGGCGACCCGTCCACTGTTCGACCCGAGCCGATCGGCGTTGGTTGTCCGGATGCAGACCTTTTCCCCGTCCTGGACATCGTAGCCGGCGTGCGCGTTGGACCGCCACCTGGAGAGTTTGAGGCGAGACCGCTGAGTACCGTTCGGGCGGTACGGCACCTGTGACAGCAGGCGGGACAGCGACGCCCCCAACAACAAGAACGTCCCTGCCGTAACTACCGACACGAACGTCTCTTATCGCAGTCGTGGCGCGGGAATTTGCGGTCGTCACGTCCGTGGGCGAAGCCTATGGACACACCCCGGACCTCCTGTCGTCGAGCCGCAGGCGAGACACTGAGCAGGCGCAGCCTGCGAAGAACCCCATTCGCGTGGCGGTGGGTTCACTCACCTGCATAC
>JAENXO010000408.1 GCA_016649455.1 Gemmatimonadota bacterium
CGGCGGGCCGGGGCCCGCTCACGCGAATACGAGGGCGCGCGGATGTGCCGCCCCAGGAGATAGATCGATGCACACGAAAGACACGAGCCCAGCGCCGGGAGCCGTGGACTGGACACGCGAGTGGAAGCCGCTCGCACTCATTCTCTCGGTGTTCCTCCTGGCCTACTACCTGCCGATCGGCCAGACACGGTTCGACGCTGCGCTGGTCGAGTCGCTGGAGCTGACGAAGTGGTACGCCCGCGAGCACGTTCTTCTGTGCCTGGTGCCGGCGTTCTACATCGCCGGCGCCGTGGCTGTGTTCGTGAACCAGGGCGCGGTGCTCAAACACCTGGGACCGCGGGCCTCGAAACCGAAGGCCTACGGCGTGGCGTCGGTGTCCGGCTCACTGCTTGCCGTCTGCTCGTGCACGGTCCTGCCCCTGTTCGCGGGCATCTATCAGGCGGGCGCGGGCCTTGGCCCGGCCACGGCGTTCCTTTACTCGGGGCCGGCGATCAACGTGCTGGCGGTCATCCTGACGGCGCGCGTTCTCGGAGTCGAGCTTGGCGTGGCCCGGGCGATCGGCGCGGTGGCGTTCGCCGTCCTCGTCGGCTTGGCCATGCACTTCATCTTCCGCCGCGAGGAGCGGGAGCGGGCGGACGCGTGGATCGAGACGGCGGAGATGGACGACGCGCGCCCCTTGTGGCAGCACGCGCTTCTGTTTGGCGCCCTCGTGGGAATCCTGGTGTTCGCCAACTGGGGGCGTCCGCAGGCGGAGACCGGCGCGTGGGCCGCGATCTACGCCGCCCGCTGGGCGGTGACCGGCGCCTTCGCCTTCGGGCTGGGTCTCGTGCTCACCTTGTGGTTCGGTCTCGCCCGGAGCGCTTTCGTCGGGCTCGTCGCGCTGACCTCGGCCGCCGCGCTGTGGCGACCGGACGCCCCCGTCGTCGCTTTCGTCGTCGGGACCCTCGCCCTGAGCGCGGTAGCGGCCCGGGACCCTGGGGAGATCGGAGCATGGTTCGCGTCCACCTGGGGCTTCGCGAAGCAGATCCTGCCGCTGCTCCTGATCGGCGTGCTGGCAGCTGGGCTCGCCCTCGGGAGGCCGGGCCATGAAGGACTCATCCCGTCGGAGTGGATCGCGGGCGCCGTTGGCGGCAACTCGCTCGCCGCCAACGCGTTCGCTTCGGTGGCCGGGGTGTTGATGTACTTCGCCACCCTGACCGAGGTGCCCATCCTGGAAGGCCTGCTCGGAAACGGCATGGGGAATGGCCCGGCGCTCGCACTCCTGCTCGCCGGCCCGGCGCTTTCTCTCCCCAGCATCCTGGTGGTGCGAAGCGTAATCGGATGGAAGAAGACCCTGGTGTATGTGGGACTCGTGGCACTGGCCGCCACAGTCAGCGGGCTCACCTACGGCGCCCTGACCTGAACGAACTGAAAGGCGATGACGATGAAGAAGGTGCAGATCTACGGAACCGGGTGCCCCAAGTGCCAGGCACTCGCCGCGAACGTGGACGCGGCGGCCCGTGAGCTCGAACTCGAGATCGAGGTGGACAAGGTCACCGGGATCCGGGATATCGCGGCGGCCGGCGTCCTCATCACACCGGCCCTGGCGATCGACGGAGAGATCAAGTCCACCGGGCACCTGCTGTCCGTGCATCAGATCAAGGAGATGCTCGCGTGAGGCTCGCGCTGGCCGGAAGCGGGTCGGGCCAGCTGCAATCCGCGGCTCGACGAACTGGCAAGCCCTAGTGGAGCCGATCGGAATCGGTGTCGAGTCGCGGAGCGGGGAGACATTGAGTGGGCGGAGCCCGCGAACAACCGACGACCTCCTGGCTGCAAATCAAGCCCTCATCCGCCAGCTGACGCCAGCTGGCGCTAACTGACGCCAGATTCGGTCAAATCTGCGCCAGTTCAGGCACGTTTACGCGCGCTCGCGCTGGGACAGTTCTGTGACAGTTTCGGAGAATCAACTCGCCCCCCAAGATTCTACCCCCGCGGGATTAGTCAAGTCCGTCTGAGCGACAACCCTCCTCCGGGGTTGAAGTCTCCACCCCGTCTTGTGCTTCTTGGTCCACTCACACTGGTTCCGGCCTGCACCTCTCACCGAGTTGCAGAGCTTCCTGGCGGTGGCCGTTCGTCAGACTACCCCGAGGACATCGATGAATCTGAGAAGAACGCGCTGGCTGTTGGCAACGGCCCTCGTGGCGGCTTACGAAGCGGCCCTGGGCGCATCCTCGATCTCGGCTCCCAGACCCCGGAGCTGATAGATCACCTCGGGTCCCGTGACGCTGGCCGGGTCGAACTCGAGCCCCTGCTCTTCAGCGTGATGCTCGGCCTGCGCCAGGGCCTGCTCCATGGTCAACTCCAGCTTCTCCATCATCCCCTCGACGCGAGCGTGGCACCCCAGGGCGGTCTGTGGGAACACGATTACGCCATCCTCGACCTTGACCCGAAGCTGCTCTGCCTCGTTCTCGCCTGCGACGGCAATCCAGCAACCCTGTTGCTCACAGACGCCTGTCACGGTCCCCTCCACTCGCAGATGCTGGCCCACGTAGGCTTCGGGGTCCCCGAGGACGTCCGAGACGCTGGTCGTCTCCGCGAGGGTCAGGGCCTCGCCGTACTGTGTGAAGGGAAGCTCTGGTTCGCTGCAGGCAGAGACCACGGCCAGAACGCCGAGACCGGCCAGGACAGATATCCGGAAGGACATAGTGCCTCCGTAATTGGGTGACAGGGAGATTCCGCACGATGCTTCGTGTTGTGAGACTGGAATGTAGTCTCACGGCAGTTCCCGTTCCATGCTATGAAAGGCTGGGACGTCCGCAACTCCGCGAGGACGGAGTGATCCTACGGAGTGGAGCCGATCGGAATCGAACCGACGACCTCCTGGTTGCAAACCAGGCGCTCTCCCGACTGAGCTACGGCCCCAGGGTGCTGCTATTGTACCATCTGAGTGGCTGATACGGCTCGGAATGTGGCAAGTTCCTGCGACA
>JAENXO010000057.1 GCA_016649455.1 Gemmatimonadota bacterium
AGAACCCGCAGTACGTGTCTGTGAGGGCCTCCCACAGAGAATCCTCGAACGGCGGCGAGGGCCCGAGGCGGAGTCCCCAGCGCGCCCCGCGAACAACGTGGGGGGCCTGGCTCATGGACTCCGTTCCACCTGTCAGACACAACTGCGCTCCGCCGAGCAGGATCGCTTCCGCGCCGTCTATCACCGCCTGGAAGCCCGATCCACACAACCGGTTGAGCGTGAGGGCCGGGCTCGCTTCCGGAAGTCCGGCGTTGAGGCCTACGTGTCGGGCCAGGTAGACGGCGTCTGCCGAGGTCTGAATGACGTTCCCGAAGAAGACTTCGTCGTACTCATCCGGGTCCACGCCGGCCAGCTCGACGGCCGCGCGCGCCGCATGGACTCCGAGCTCCGTAGCCGACAGGTCCTTCAAGCTTCCGCCGAACGTTCCGAACGGCGTCCGGATGGCCGACAGGAACACGACCTCGCGGTCGCTACCCATGGTTCGCATTGCATCTCCCGTGCTGATTCAGTTTCTCGTGCCGGACCGTGGCAGACGCGCCCTCAGCCGCGGGCCACGTGGTCCGCAATCCAGATACCAGCCTCCGACGTGGTCGCCGTCCCCCCAACGTCCGGGGTTCGAATACCGGCAGCGAGTGACGCATCCACTGCTTCCTCGACCCTGCGGGCCGCTGCTTCCGCTCCGGCGTGCTCGAACAGAAGCGCCACGCTCAGAATCGTGGCCACCGGATTGGCGGTTCCGGTCCCCACGATGTCCGGCGCGCTTCCGTGCACCGGCTCGTACAGCGCATGGCGCCCGGGGTTCAGATTCGCCGATGGCGCCAGGCCCATTCCGCCCGCTAGCTCCGCGGCCAGGTCGGACAGGATGTCGCCGAGCAGATTCTCCGTAACGATCACCGAGAACTGCTCCGGCACCCTGACCAGTTGCATGGCCAGCGCGTCCACGTAGCGTGCGTCCGACTCGACGTCCGGGTACTCCTCCGCGACCTCCTGAAACACCCTTCGCCACAGACCATACACGTGCGGAACGGCATTGGCCTTGTCAGCCAGAGTCACTCGCGGGCGTCCGCGCGTTCGAGCATGCTCGAATGCCGCCCGCACGATCCTCTCGACTCCATAGCGAGTCGCGAACGACTCACTGATCGCCACTTCATGCGGAGTTCCTTGCCGCAGAAAGCCTCCCGAGCCGGTATAGAATCCCTCCGTATTCTCCCGGAACACCTCGATGTCGAGTGGCCGGTGCTCCGCGTCCCGCAGCGGCGACAGCTCCGCCAACCGGACCGTGGCAGGACGGAAGTTGATGAACAGGTCCAGGCGAAATCGGAGACCGAGGAGAATGTCCCGTGCGTGGCGGTTGTCCGGAACCCGGGGATCTCCCACCGCACCGAGGAGGATGGCATCGAATTCATCGCGCAGGCGTGCGAACGTCTCGTCGCTCAGAGTCTCCCCGGTCGATAGCAGGTGGTCCGCCCCGTGCGGGAACTCCTCCATGGTCACCTCGACCAGACCCGCTCTGACCGCAGCCTCGATCACGCGGCGACCTTCACGCACTACTTCAGGTCCGATCCCGTCACCGGGAATCAGTGCGATCCGGATCATCCATCACCCTCCTGAACGGGAAAGAGGCCGGAGGCCCCACGGGGGTCTCCGGCCTCTTTCAACTGGCAGCAAGCAGCCCGAGACTACTTCCCGGTCTTACTTTCTCAGCGTCCACACGTAGGCAGCGACAGCCTTCACGTCGTCGTCGCTGATGTTCGTGCCGCCCTTGGCGGGCATCGGAACACCGGAGGTGGAGGCCTGCGCCGTGACACCCTCCATGACAGTCTTCGTCACCCCGTCATAGCTGCCGTCGGAGTGCAGCCATTCAGAGTCCGTGAGGTTCGCGCCGAGGCTCGGAATGCCGGCACCGGCGGGGCCGTGGCACGACGAGCAGATCCCCGGGCCGCCGTAGATCGCCTTGCCCTGTTCGACCATCTCCACCGTCACGCCCTCGGGGAGCTCCTGCTCGATCGTCTCGACGGCTTCTGCGACCGCATCAGTCGCCGCATCCACTGCCTCGGTGGCAGCGTCAACCGACTTCGCGACCGCTTCGTCGGCAGAGTTTCCGTTCGCGTCACCACCACAGGCCGAGAGCCCGAACGCGAATACGAGCGCGAACATGGCCGTCCAGCGAATCCTGCTTTCCATCATGGCTGTATCACTCCTTGTGTGTCCCAATATTTCAACATCGAATCTCATGTCCGACCGACTGTCGGAGAGACCCGTCTGACATACGGCGGGAAAGGTATCGCCTCGGCCCCGAGGCATCCAGCATTCAGCGATCCGGGCGGTCGGGCGGACGGGCGGCCAGGAATCAGCCGGGCTGAGCCGCGCCGCACATGGCGCAGAATTTCCAGCCCCGTTCGATCGTCGCGCCGCACGACCCGCACGGCCACCGATGCTGATCCGCTCCGCAGGTCGGACAGTACCGCAGGCCGTCCCGTCGGGGGAGCGGGGCGCTGCAGGCCGCGCAGACGTCGGCCACTACGCTACCGACTGGATCCCGCGGCTCGTCCGTGACCGATGGTTCCGGCACGAAATCCAGGTCGTCCAGCCCGGGAATCCGGTCCTGCTCCAGGCGTTCCGTTTCGTAGCTGAACGGAGGCGGGCCGGCGGATTCAGCGGACCCGGGATCCGGAGCCGGCGACGGGGCATCAGCGGACCCGGCCAATCGGACCTCCGACGCCGCGAATCGCTGCAGGATCGCCAGTCCAGGCTCGGGTGAAGCCAACTCGCGCGACACAGCCTCCCTGAGCGCGAGCTCGTCGACGTCGAGGCTCCCGTCGTCGGCCAGCAGTCGGAGCAGCACCATGTCGTACTCGGCCTTCGTGGCCAGACCGAGCGCGTCCCGGCAGATCGAGTACGGCACCAGGCGCCGGTAGAGTTCCGCGACCGCGATCGGCGATCCGATCGGGACACCCTCCTCACCCAGGCGTCGGGTCAGCAGGTCTTTGAGCGTACTGTGAGTCATGAATCTGTCCTTCGCATTGTTCTTCGTCGGTCGATCGGCTCAATCGGCAATATGCAGCACGCCGGCTGTCGCGGATGCCTTCAGAAACGCCTCCGGATCGTCATCGGGAATCCGGATTCCGGTAAGCACCCGGATTCGACGGGCCGTGTCCCGCATGTACTCCAGGAGGGTACGCTCGGGTTCCGCCGAACTGCGACACATCGCCTGGACGATTCCTTCCCAGTCCTGGCGGCGTTCGTCGCTCTGCCTGCCACCGCGCTCGGCCCCCGGTCTGAACATATCCATCTGGCCCGGGGCGAAATCCGAGACATCCGACACCCCGGCAAGGCCGGTAACGAGATCGTCGATGAGCTGGTCCGCCGGCGGCATTGGGGCGAACAGCTCCTCGAGCCGGGAAACGTAGGGCGTGATCCCGGACTCGGATCCCGGTTCCTCGAAGGCGCGCTTCAACTCGACGATCCGCCAGATCGTCAGGGTGTCCCACAGGGCCGCCGTCGGAATTCCTTCGAAGTGCTCCAGGGCTGCGCGACGGTCCCCCGCCTCGTATACAAGGTTCCCGAGCAAGGCCCGGGCATCGTGATTCTCCGGATCACGCCTCAGGGCGCGCTCGAACCACTCGTGGGCCTCGTCCAGCCTGTCCAGTTGCTGCAGTACGGAGCCGAGATCCGTCGGAGCTTCAGCGCCATTCGGGTCGGCGTCCGCCGCGAGACGAAGGAACCGCTCCGCCCGCTCGAACAGGGCTTCGCGAAGCAGTATCCGGCCGATCGACACCATCAGGTCGGCATCCTCAGAAAACCCGAGTTCCAGGACCCGGTCAAAGGCACGAAATGCTCGGCTGCGCTCTCCCAGTTTGAGCAGCGCCTCCCCGAGTCCGACCAACGCATCTTCGTGATCCGGTTCGAGTCGCAGCGCTCCTGCGAACGCCCTCCGCGCCCAGGCGAACTCCTCGCGAGCCAGCTCGGTGTAGCCAAGCGACACGCGAAGCTCAGCGACTTCCGGGTAGATTGCCGTCCCTTCGCGGAGGATCTGAATCGCGGCGTCCAGTTCCCCGGCCTCGTAACGCTTCTGAGCATTCAGGTCGTAGTCATCCGGGCCCCAGAATTCCAGCCTCATCGGCGCTCCCGGTCCGCATCGAGGTCAAGCTGTGCGGCCCCGACCGGTGTCGAGGCCTGCAATCGCAACTCGAGCCGTGTCACCCGCTGTTCCTGGGTCTCCAGGATCTCCAGTTCGGCGTCGCCAATCGAGACGATTTCGCCGGCGACCGGGATTCGTCCCAGTCGACCGATCGCGTATCCCGCGACCGTATCGAATTCCTCGATGTCGGTCACTCCCTCCAGATCGAAAGCATCGATCACGTCCTCCAGCCCCGCGCCGCCGTCCAGCAGGATTCGCCCGTCGGGCAGCCTCTCGATCTCCTCCTCAGGCACATCGTGTTCATCGAAGATGTCGCCCACGATCTCCTCGACGAGGTCTTCGAGCGTCACCACTCCGTCCGTTCCCCCGAATTCGTCCACCACGATCGCCAGGTGGACCTTCTGATTCCGGAATTCCGCCAGCAGATCGTCGACGGGCTTCGTGTCCGGAACGAAGAACGGTTCCCGAAGCACTGCTGCGAGCTGGAACTCGGATCCGTCGGAAGCTCGAACCCAGCGCAACAGATCCTTCACGAGTACGACACCGACGATTTCGTCGATCGACCGACGGTAGACCGGAAAGCGGCTGAAACCAGACTCGGCCGCTACGTCCAGAACGTGATCGAGACTCGCGTCCTCCGGAAACGCGATGAGATCGGGACGGGGAGTCATCACCTCGCGAGCAACCGTGTGCGGCAACTCGAACACTCCGTGAATCATCGCTTCTTCGTCCCGTTCGACTCCGCCTTCGCTGCGCGTCCCCCGGCGCAGTGCGTCCAGCTCATCGGGACCCGGACGATCTCGACCGGACTCATCCGCCCGGCTGCCGTGCTCTTCGACCTGTTCCAGTGCCGACAGAAATGGGCCGACGAACGTGCAGAACATTCCTAGCGGCCCGGCGGTGGCGCGGCTGATCCGTTCCGGGTCGCGCAGGGCCAGGGAACGGGGCAGCGCCAGCCCCAACAGGAGAACGACCGCGAACAGTCCCACGAAACCGGTCACCATACCGACGGGAACCGAGACCACGGCTGGAGTTCCAAACGATGCCAGAAGGTCCGACACCCACGTACCGAGGGGCGGTACCGTCACTGCCCCGAAGCCGAGCACGGTCAGCACGATGCCCAGCCGGGCCCCACGCAGGTACCGGTCCAGATGACGCCGTGCGTGCTCAGCCCTCCGAGCCGCCACGTCTCCCTGTTCCGCCAGCTCCTCCAGTCGTTCTCGCCTCGCCCGAACGAGCGAGCTTTCCGCCGCGCTGAAGAACGCGCAGGAGACGAGCAGCGCAACGGCGAGGACGACCGTCAGAAACACGACGTGGTTCGCCACGCGGGCGCCCGGCGATCAGGAGTCAAGGAAGGTCCGGACCCGCCGGATTCGGGGGCCCGTCGCTCGCGGAATGCCCGCGCGTGGGAATGTCCGCGCGTGCACCCGATGCTGGCCCCGAAGGGCCCGGGTAAGGGAATGTCCAGAGCTGTTTCAGCCTCGGATCTCAGGCTTCCTCGGTCTCTTCCCCCGAACCGTTCGAGCCGTGCGGGATCGCCGGCTGACAGTAACGGTGGCCGATGGCGGACAATTCTGCGAGCTGCTCCTCGTTGAGATCGGGATACCGCTCGCCCAGGTACTCCACCGTATCGTTCATCCATTCGCCGCGCTCGCTGTCCTCTGCCTCAAGGACTCCGCAACGCTGGATATGGCTGAAAAGCTCATCACGAGCCAGCTCGAGAGTGGTCGGCTTGTACTTCGAAGAATTCAAGGGCCTTGTCTCCTTTCGGTCGGTGATCCGGGCCAGGTTCCGATCCCGGTCGCCCAAGACAACATGGGCGCTTCCACTGCCGGGCATGGCCGGCTACTGCGCCGGGAATATACCCGGGGAATTGATGAGGCGCAAAGATCGTCGGAACCGGATCAGACGGTCTGAAACGGCTCACTTCCCGACCTGCAGTTCCTCGAATATCGCCCACGCGAGAAGTGGTATCATGATCTCGTGGTGACCTGTGACCTGGTACCCCACCCCCCCTCCCGTGCGCGTGGGACGCTCCACCACGTTCACGCGAGGCCGGTAGTGCCGGAGCATGTCGAAGTCAGCGGTCATGAACTTGCGCGGCCTGCCATCGGAGAGGTTCCTGCGCATGGTGAGCGCCTTGAGGAATACTTCAGGCAGCAGGACCGCCGAACCGACGTTCAACACCGTCCCGCCGTCGTCGAGTCCCTCGAGTGCCCGACCCAGCGCGAGAAAGTCCCGATAGGAAGTCTCTCCGATCGCCGCCCCGTCGGCCTCAGGATGCTGGTGCAAAATCTCGGCGCCGATCGCCGCATGCACCGTGATCGGGACGTCCAGCCGCAGGCTCGCCAATAGCAGGGACAATTCGGGGTACCGCACATCATCCCGGGCGGCCAGGTCACGTGCCAGTGATTCTCCAAGGCCAAAGCCTTCATCACGGCCACGCCGGATCGCGAGATTCATGTCCCGACCGGTCTCGAGCGCCATGCCGAACGTGCCATCCGTCAGGCCGGCCTCCACGTCTTCGGACGTTCCCCCGAACCGTGCGGTCTCATAGTCGTGGATCACGGTGGACCCGTTTACGGCGATGTCTGTTACGGCGCCCTGTTCCATCAGGGAGATCAGCACCCGACTCAAACCCGTCTTCACGACGTGCCCGCCCAGCATCCACAGGCAGGTACGTCTGAGCCGCACGGCTCCGGCCACACCTCGCGCGACCTCCCGGAAGGAGTTCGCCTGAAGAATGTGAGGAAGCGAGTCCAGAAAGGAGAGAAACGAGGCGCCGGCCTCGGGAGAGCCCGCGAAATCGGCAGGTTCGACCTTGTTCGATCGATCCGCCACGGGAACCCGGCGCAGCGAGGCTCGCTCGTCTTGCGTCGGGCCTTCGTCTCCGGTCATCGGTCGTCCACTCCGGCGGCGGGTCTCCCGGGTTCGATCAGCGCGCCGCCCTCTCCCGGATCATACCCGGTGAGATACATGTTGCCCGAACCGATTGAAAGCGAGGTCTTCAGTCGCACCGGAGTTCGATACTCATCATCCGTGAGGTACACCTCCGCCTCGCCCCCCTCGCCGAACATGCCATCCGTGGCGATCTCGGGACGGAGGACGATCGTCTGGAAGCGTCCTGCCGGGACACGAATTTCCTCTCGGCGCAGTACTTCCACGGTCGCCGGATTTCCGTCCGCCTTGAAGTATCGGTCGAATTCGTATCGCTGACCGACCTCGAGGGGCAACAGCCGCACCATGTAGAGGTAGGAGATTTCGTCCAGGGCGCCGGGCGGTATCGGGATGTCAGCTTCGTTTTCGTCCCTTACGTACTCGCCGTCTTTCAGGTCGTACCGGGTATAGGTCTGAGACTCGGCGTCCAGCACGATCTTCCTGTCACGCCGGTAGTTCCCTTCCTTCTGATTCTGGGCGAATTGCAGCGAGCCGAACGGGGCAGGCTGGATCCAGCTGACGATCCGATCCTCGACCCTGTAGAACGGAGGCCCGCCCGCCATTTCGAGCGCGACCCGATACGCGGACCGGTCCTGGATGGTATCGATCGCCTCGACGGACAATGAGCCGGAGCCGAGTCGTATTCCCTCCCAGGTGACGGAGTATTCCATCCGCTCACCGACCCGAAACCTCCACGGACGCAGTGTGTCCGGATCAACGTGGATGGTCCGGGCAGGCGCAGCTCCCTGTACCGACGCGGGCCGAAGCTCGATTCCCGAGGCTCGACCGACTGCGATCGTCGCCAGTCCGACGATCCCGACGGTCGCGATCCTTCTGTTGATTGCCTGGAACCGAACTCTCGACCCGCTCACCCGCCGCCGACCGTCCGGCTATTCGGTCCCTCGTCTGCCGATTGCTCATCCTCGAACTCTGAGCGCGCCGCTCTCGAAGCGCGGAAGACCGACCAGAGCTCAGGGAGTGGTCGAAACCGGCTCGCGCGGTACCGACGTGTATAGTCGACCGACACATCGACCTGCTCGCATCGTCTCACGAAGGGCGCGACGGCTGACAACAGCTCGACGTTGGCTGCCCAGCCATCGTGCCGAATCAACGGCGCACCCGTCTCGAGACTGTCCAGCGCCCGTTTGAGCACGATGAGCCGATACAGACGATATCCGGTCAGAGGATCTTCCACCCCTTCGGGAATCGGGAGGCCCTTGACCAGAAAGCCAGCCCCGGCTCGCGCAGCCCTAACAGACCGGGGGGCCTGGTCGACGTCGGCGGGACGAGCGACCACCAGGTCGGCTCCCCCCTGGAAGTGACGGAGCATTTCCGGGATCGCCTCGGGTCCATCGGTAAAATCGGCCTGCATCATCAGCAGGCCGTCCCGTTTCGGATACCGTGACCGCTTGACGGCCTCCCTCACCAGACGCTCCAGGCTTCGGCCGCGACCTTCGCGCTGCTGGTTGCGCAGCAGCGTGAGCGGCATGACGCGAGCGTACGGCTCCAGCACTTCGACCGTTCCATCATCGGAAGCATCGTCGAGCGCCAGGATGCGAAAATCCCGGTTCACTTCACCGAACAGCTGGCGGATGCGCCACAGGAGGACGCCCGCCGTATGCTCTTCGTTATAGACCGGCAGCGTGACCCATATCACGTCGCGCCGCTCTCCTTTCCGATTACAGGCCCGCGGCATTGTCGCCGGCGGGCAGACTCCGGTTCATTACATCTCGTCGGGGGTTACCGTTCCGTGCCCGGGTCGCCGGGATCCGGGGTCAGCGTCTTCCAGCGCCTGTGGAACCAGAAGTACTGGTCCGGGCACCGTCGCACCCACGATTCGAGCCGCTGCACCCAATTCCGGGTCAGTTCGAGCTCCGCGTCGTCCCCGGACGTTTCGGTTTCCACCGGTTCCAGAATCACCCGGTAGCCCTCTCCCTCGCGGATCGCCGCGCCGAAGAACAGGGGGGCCCCGGTCGACATGGATAGCCGCGCAGGCCCCCTGAAAGTAGACGCCAGGCGTCCGAGAAATGGAACGAACAGTCCCCGGTTTCCAGCGTCCTGGTCGGCCACCAGAGCGACCGAAGTTCCCGAGCGGACCAGGTCTGCGAGCCTGGCCCGAGCATCTTCCATGTACACCGGCTCGATCCCGATCCGACGACGTGAGTCGACCAGAAGTCGATCGAACTCAGGGTTGCTCTGACGTTTGACCACCGCCGCGAGTGGCATCCCGAGTGACGCGACCGCGGCGCCGGCTGCCTCCCAGTTACCGAGATGCCCGGTAACGATCACAGCGCCGAGCCCCTGATTGAGGTGGGAATGAAATACGGATCGCACTTCATCGACATGTGACGTCCTGGACAACATGTCCCTGCCGCCACTTCCCTCCAGCCGTACGAGTTCAGCCGCCTCGCGCCCGAAGTGCCGATAGCACCCGCGGGCCGTGCGGTGAACCCAATCCTTGTTCCGGTCTGGAAATGCGGCAGCTATCTGAGCCTCGACGACGTCGAGTCGAACCCGAAATGGTGAGAACGCGAACTGGCCGAGCCCCGTGCCGAGCCCGAGCGCCATGTCAAGCGGAAGCGCGCCGAAGATCCGGAACGCCGTCTTTGCAGCTGCGTACTCGATCCGATGGCGAACCAACGTCAGCTTCGCACTACGGCTTCGTACGCGCGAAGTGTTCCTCTGACCATCCCCGAGAGACCGTGCTCCTCCGCGATTCGGCGGGCCGCGACCCCGGCCTCCTGCCTGCGCTCGGCGTCATTCAGAAGCCCGAGGAGAGCTTCGGCCAGTACCTGCGGATCGCCTGGCGCCACGGCCTCGATCCCGCCTTCGTGCTGGAAGCGGCGATCGAGCGAAAACGGCATCACGAGCGGTACGCCCGCAGCCAGGGCCTCGAGCGCGCTGCTTGCGATTTCCCCCGAGCGCGCCGGAAGAACGAACACATCGAAGTCACACATGGAGTAGCGGGCATCGGGAACGTATCCCGGAAGACAGACCTTGCCGCCGAGTCCCAGTCGCTCGATCAATCCTTCGAGTTTCGGACGCTCGGACCC
>JAENXO010000497.1 GCA_016649455.1 Gemmatimonadota bacterium
CCAGCTTCCGCCCGCAGCTTCGCGGCAGCGCTCGAGCTCCTCGTGCCGCTGTACGCCCGGGAACTCGCCGCCGCTGTTGACTCCATCGAGTCTCCCGAGGACCACGCCGCGGTCCACGCCGCACGAATCCGGGGAAAGCACCTTCGGTACCTGGTCGAGCCACTGGCCGACGAAGTCCCGGAGGTAGCGGACCTGGTGGTTCGCTTGAAGGGACTGCAGGACGCCCTGGGAGACCTGCGGGACGCCCAACTGCTGGAACTGCGGGTACGAGCGACCGATGTTGACGATGCGAAGACGACCGGTGCAGTCGGTCCGGGTGAAGCGGAGCTGGGAGCGCTGTTGACGCAGGAACAGGCCGCCCGGTTCTCGGACTTCGAAGCAGGCTGGCGCGGGGCTGCGAGGATCGAGTTTCTCACCAGTATCGAGCAGATCTGTCACCGTATCGCGGATGCCACACCCGACTCCCTGGAGATCGAGCGGAAGTACCTCCTGTCAGGCGCGCCCGACGAGGTAGAAGGACGTTCGGCCCGGGAAATCGAGCAGGGATACCTTCCCGGCTCCCGCATCCAGGAACGGCTGAGGCGCATCGTGGACGCGGACCGAATCCTGCACGTGCGGAGCATAAAGCTGGGCTCGGGGCTGGTCCGGGTGGAGGTGCAGGAGGAGATCGAGCCGGAGTTGTTCGACCGTCTGTGGCCGCTGACGGAAGGACGGCGGCTGACGAAAACGCGCTACCGGTTCCCCTACGGAGGACTCGTGTGGGAGGTGGACGGGTTCACCGACCGCGACCTGTGGCTGGCGGAGGTCGAACTGCCGTCCGCCGACCACGAGTCCCCTCCGCCGGACTGGCTGCAGGCGTACATCGTCCGTGAGGTAACGGACGAGCCCGAGTATCTGAACGTGAATCTCGCCCGGTAGGGTCAGGGACCGCATGACGAAGAAGAGTGGCGTGAACAGGATCGAGCTGGAGGCCCCCGAGGAAGTCTCGCCGGCCCGGAAGTCGGAGACGAACGGTGCTCCGCCATCCGTGGACCAGGCCGTGGGTCTCCCAGCGGGCGCGGAACGGATTCCGTTCGTTTCGGCGGGAGACGACCGACCGGTTCCGGAGCCGGGCCCGGAGGGGGAGTGGGACCTCGGCCGACCCGAGCTGTATCTCAACCGTGAATTGACCTGGCTCGGCTTCAACTTCCGTGTTCTCTCCCTCGCCGAAGACGACCGCACGCCTCTACTGGAGCGACTGTTTTTCCTGGCGATCGTGAGCTCGAATCTCGACGAGTTCTTCATGAAGCGTATCGGGGGTCTGAAGCAGCAGCTCGAGGCAGGTGTGACCGGGCTCAGCCCGGACGGGCGGACCCCGCAGGAGCAGATCGAGGCGGCATACGAGCAGGTCCGGGCCCAGGTGGCGAAGCAGCGCACCGTGGCGCTTGGCGTGTACGGGGAACTCAAGCAGAACGGCATCCAGGTTCGCGGCTGGGATGACGTCTCCGACGAGGACCGGGAGTGGCTGCGCGAATACTACGTGCGGAACGTATTCCCGCTCGTCACACCGCAGGCGACGGACCCGGCTCATCCCTTCCCGTTCATCTCGAACCTGTCGCTGAATCTGCTCGTCACGCTGCACTATCCCGACGACGACACGGCTTCGCTCGCGCGCGTCAAAGTGCCGCTCGGAATCGGCGTTCCGCGGTTCATCCGTGTCCGGGAGGAGCATACATACGTTCCGCTCGAGAGCGTGATGGCGGGCAACCTCGATCTCCTGTTTCCCGGCATGATCGTCGAGAGCTGCGAGCAGTTCCGCGTCACGCGGAACGCGGACACGGAGCAGGACGAGGAGACGGCGGACGACCTCCTGGCGATGATCGAGACCGAGCTCAGGGATCGGAAGTTCTCGCCGATCGTCCGACTCGAGGTGGCGGCCGGGATGGCGGCGCTGCACCGGGGGATGATCGCTGCCGAACTGGGTCTCGATGAAGCGCAGGACGTGTTCGAAGCGGATGGGATGCTGGCGCTGCGCGACCTGGCCGAACTCGCCCGGATCGATTCCCCCGAGTTGCGTTACGAGCCTCATCGGCCCGTCGATCATCCGGCGTTCACCGACGAGCGCAGCGTCTTCCATACGCTCCGGGAAGCCGGGTCCGTCATGGTGCACCACCCGTACGACTCGTTCCACACCTCGGTAGAGAGATTTCTCAAGGAAGCCGCCGAGGATCCGAAGGTGCGGGCGATCAAGATGACGTTCTATCGGACCTCGTCCGAGTCGAAAGCGATCGAGTACCTGA
>JAENXO010000575.1 GCA_016649455.1 Gemmatimonadota bacterium
ACCCGCTCACGATCCAGCACTTCGCCTTCGAGATACGCCTCCAGGAGCGCGTCGTCGGTGGCTGCGATCGACTCGATCAACTGCTCACGGTACTGTTCGACCGTGGCTGTCACCGAGTCGGGGATCTCGACGTGATCGTATTCACCCGTTTTCGAGTCGGGCCGGTAGCTATGCGCATGGCCCGAGAACAGGTTGACGATCCCACTGAAGTTCTCGCCGCTGCCGATCGGTACCTCTACCGGGATCGCGCCGCTGCCGAACGTGTCGCGCACCTGCTGGAACGCCTTGTCGAAGCTCGCGTTCTCCCGGTCCATCATGCTGATGAACACCATTCGCGGGATGCCGCGTCGCTCGGCGGCGCGCCAGCAGCGCTCCGTCCCTACCTCGACTCCCGACGTGGCGCCGACGACCACGAGAGCGCCGTCCGCGACCCTGACGCCCGCTTCCACCTCACCAAAGAAATCGAGGTATCCGGGGGTGTCGATCAGGTTGAGCTTCGTGTCCATCCACTCGGCCCTGGCCACCGCGAGATTGATGGAGATTCCGTGGTCGATCTCTTCCTGGGTGAAGTCCGTGTGCGACGTCCCATTCTCGACCTGGCCCCGCCGCGTGGTGGAGCCGGCGATATAGCACAGCGCATCGGTCAGTGTCGTCTTTCCACTTCCACCATGACCGAGAAGAACGACGTTTCTAATGTTAGAGGAACGGTATTCGACAGCCATCGCGCCTTTGCCTCCAGGCTGGGGAGTGTTTCGAAGAGGGACAGACCTGCCATTCTATCCGCGCCGTCGGCGACCCGAAAGGTCGGTCGGCGAGTCTCAATGCGTTCGGTCCGGGTCCGTCCTCCGCTGACTCATTTCATTGAGGAACTTCAGTTCAGCCGGCGTGAGAGATTCCATTCCCGTTTCGCCGATCTTGTCCAGAATCCGGTTCACCTCGTCCAGCGTATCGCCGGATCGCGGAGTCCTGGGTTTGCGCTTCACCTGCCTTTTCTTCGCGGTGGCAGGTGATTCGCGCTCGACGGTCTTCAGGCCACGTCGCGATTTCTTCACCTTCACCAGCGCACGGTCCGCCGACTGCTCGATTCGATTCCCGTATCGGAGCCACAGCCAGCCCGCGACCAGCCCTCCCAGGTGTGCCCAGTGCGCCGTCCCGCCCGCCGCCCGACTCGCGGTGATCGTCGAGTACAGAGTGAGCAGGGCGAGAAACCCGACGAAGTACTTCGCCTTGATCGGCAGGAGGAACCACAGATAGATCGGGGCGTCGGGCCAGGTCATCGCGAATGCGAGCAGAATCCCGAAAATGGCGGCTGATGCTCCCACCATCGGTGTGACTCCGACGATGTTGACCAGCAGCAGCGCCGCGACGGCCCCACCGAATCCGCACACCAGGTAGAAGGTGATGAACTCCCGGCCACCCCACGTTCGCTCCAGCGGGGGTCCGAAGAAGAACAGGGCGAGCATGTTGAAGAACACGTGCCCGAATCCGGCGTGAACGAACATGTATGTCACGATCGTCCACGGCCGGATCAGAATCCGGTCAGCTCTGAACGCCAGCAGATCGCTGGCGGTGCTCCACGGGATGAGGCCGATCGCCATGACGGCCCAGATCCCGAAGTTGATCGCCAGGAGCCTCTTGACCCACGGGGTGAGCGACGCGAACGGGTCCCGGCGTCCTGCCCCGGATGGGCCTCCGCCCGCTCCGAAGCCGAACCCACCTCCGGCGGTCCGCTGCGGCCCTCCCGTGTACGACCGGTCCCACAGACCCATGCCGGTCAGCTCCTTCCTTCGGATCCGGATCCAGCTGCAACGGCCGCGGCTGCAATCCCTTCACACAGTTCCGGAAACTCGATACCCGCGGCGGCCGCCGCCTTTGGAACCAGGCTCGTAGCCGTGAGACCCGGAACGGAAT
>JAENXO010000616.1 GCA_016649455.1 Gemmatimonadota bacterium
CGGCGTCGGCCTGGGGAGGATGTCGGACGAGCCGATCGGTCCCCAGATGGGCGACGCCCCCGCGGTAGCCGATGCCGGTTCGAGAGGGACGCCGATCACGGGGTCTGGTGTGGAGTCCGACTCAGAGTCCGGCTCGGAGACGCCGAGCGAGGCGGCACTGCTGCCGTATCGATTCGCGACGACCGAACTGCTGAATCGCAGCGAGACGTTTCTTACCATGGTCCGGGCCGGGGGAGCGGCCGAGGAATCGGCGGATGAGGTGCGGGAGTGGGCCCGGCCGCTTCTCACCCGGACCCGCCTGCTGCTCGGCTCGCCCGCCGCGGCGGACCCCGAGCTGCGGTCCCTGCTGGATGACCTGGAAATCGTGCTGGTACAGATCGCCCAGCTCCCCGAAGACGATTCGGAAGAGCGCGGGTGGATAGACGAGGGAATGGACGAGAGCCGGCTGCTGTTCCGACTCCGCGCGGCTTCGGCCGCCGGGGCGGGCACGGTGCGGATGTAGATGATGATGGGGATGAGGAGGCACACGATGAAGACCGCAATGAAGACTGGATTCGGCCTGCTGGCCGCAGGGCTGTTGCTCGTCCTGCCGGCGATCGCCGACGGACAACCGGCGATGTTCGAGGATGTCGTTCCGCAGCAGGCGCAGGAAGACACGATCTACAAGTCGGCCCGCCGCGCGATGAACCAGGGTGACTACGAGCGCGCCGTCGAGCTGTACCGCCAGGCGATGAGCGAGGAGCCGCAGTACGCGGCCGACGCCCTGTACTACCAGGCGCTGGCGTACCAGAAGATGGGCGGAAACTCGAACTATCGGGCCGCGCTCTCGGCCCTGGAACGGCAGTTCGAGCAGTACCCGGACGCCGCCACGCACTCAGAGGCGCAGGCCCTGGCGATTCGAGTGCAGGGCGACCTGGCGCGGCAGGGGGATGCGCGGGCGGCGGAGGCCCTGGCCCGAGAGGCCGAGCGCATGCAGCGGGAGATGGAGCGGGATGTGCAGCGGGAGTTGTCGCGCACCGAGGCCGATCTGGAGCGTCAGCAGCGGGAGCTGGAGCGTCAGCAGGTCGCGATCGAGCGGATGAGCGAGCGCGAGATGGAGGCCGAGATCCGGCGGCAGCACGACGTACAGGAAGCGGCCGAGATCGAGGCGGAGATGAAAATGTTCGCGCTCCAGGCGCTGATGGAGTCCGACCCGGAGACGGCGATTCCGATCCTGGAAAATATCCTCACGACCCGGACGCCCGAGACCGCCATGCTGCGGCAGCAGGCCGTGTTCCTGCTCGCCCGGCAGGAAGGCGATCCTCGGACCACGGACCTGATGCTGGACATCATGCAGAACGATCCGGATCCCGAAGTCCAGATGCATGCCGCGCACTGGCTGGCTCGCAGCAACGATCCGCGAGCGACGAACGCGCTCATGGCGGCGGCACGGAGCGGTGATACGGAACTGCAGGAGGCAGCGGTATTCGCGCTCGGTCAGATGCCGGGACCACAGTCCAGCGCCGCGCTGAAGGAGATCGCGAGCCAGTCGGACGTGGATCCGGACGTCAGGGCGTTGGCGATTCACGGCCTGGCAATGCAGCCGTCCGCCGAGAACGCCCGGTACCTGGAGGAGTTGTTCCGGACACTGCCGAAGGAAGAAACGGACGCGCGGGAGGCGGCTCTGTTCGCCCTGTCGCAGACTCCGAACGCGGTGA
>JAENXO010000480.1 GCA_016649455.1 Gemmatimonadota bacterium
GTTACGGCGTCTCCGGCAGATCCATCGCCGGGTTCTGATCGAAGAAGTCGAACGGCCGCAGCTCGAACCAGTGCCACAGCACCGGCATCACCGGCCAGTCCTCGGCGCGCACCACGTGGTGCATCCCGATCGTGTGCCACAGCACGATGTCGGTGTCGCTGATCGATCTATCATCTGAAGTCCAGGCCGGAAGGCCCATCCCGGGCTCGCTGAGCGTCGGGTACTGACCGGCGGCGTACCGCTCGTCGGGCGCGTACGGCGTCACCCACAGGTGGTGGTCGATGAACCCCGCGCGCCGGCGCGGATAGTCGTCCGCCGTCATCAGCGTGTTGCCGTTGGAGCCCGGCATCAGCTGGTAGGTCGTGCGGTAGCCCACCTGGTTGGTTTCCGACTCGCTGGCCACCCGCCACACAGCGGGCCGGTTGTAATCGATCGTCATCTTCGCCTGGCTCTCGGACGAGGCGATCGTCTCGTCGACGACCCAGATGCTGCGCCGCGGATTGTCCTCCGGCAGCGTGACCGACTTCAGACGATCGATCAGGAAGTCGTTGCGCGGACCGTCGACGTCGAGGTCGATCCGGAAGTTGAAGTAGTGGTCGTGATTCACCGCCACGATGTGCGGCGCGACGAACCGGCCGTAGGCATCGGCGCGGTCGTAACCCTCCCCGTCGCCGGCGCCCGCCTCGACCACCGCCTTCGCCTCTGCGATCCCTGTGGCCCCGACCCCGATGCGGATCGAGCCGTTCTGCTGGAACACCCAGTCGAACAGGTAGTCGTAGTTACCGAGCACTGCGGCCATGCGGACGACCAGGTCCCGCTTCGGCCGGCTCGCCTTCGGCTCCCCGACATGCCGCCACGACACGTCACCCGCGACGCGCTCGAACACGCAGATCATGTTCTCCCGGTCCTGCGGCCGGCCGTCGTCTCCGGCCACGACGTGGTCGAAGTACACGGCGTGGTCCGGACAATCGCGGCCCGGAATGAGCGGCTTCGTGAGACCGCCCGCGCTGAACTCACCCGCGTCGATGAAGTTGCGCGCGTGCCAGGCGAAGGACGGGTCCATGTAGGGGACAAAGATCTCCGACAGGCTGCTCTCGTACAGCACCTGGCGATCGCGCTCTCCGTCCTTGTAACGGACAGTGGACACCACCATGCCCACTCGGGTGTCAGGCCTGACGTGAAAGCTCCAGTTCTGCCACTCGATTACGCGCCCTTCCAGCGTGAAGCCGGGTCCGAGAGGCTGACTGACGTGGAAAGGACCCTTCGTCTCACGCGGCGGACCGAGGGACGCCCTGTCGTACTCGGCCGTCGTCTCAGTAACCGGCACTACTCCCTCGTCCACCACCCTGAGAACAGTGCCGTCGGCCATGTCGACAACGATCGTCAGGTCGCTGATCGAACGCGTCCAGGTGTTCCGGACTCCGCGAATGTCGTTGCAGTAGACATAACCGATCCGCCGGCCCTGCTGCTCGTCCGTGCCGAGGTAGCCGGGCGGAATCGCTATGCAGTCGATGAAGGTGAGATCGGTGATCCCCCTTCTCTCCATCGCCGCGATGAATTCCGGGTTTTCCTTAACCTGCGCCGCGCCGGAACCGAATTCCTCGTCGAGCCATTGCGGCTGGGCTCCAGTGAGCTCCGACCAGGACGTCAGTCGGCGGGCCGAAATGTCGATTACCGCTTCGTAGGTACGCGGACCGTCGCGTACGACAGCGAACGCCGACCGTGGAATGTCATTCCCGGATTTCCAGTTCCAGACGAGGGACTTGTCGGGCTCGTGCAGCTGCAGCCTGGAGAACCTTGTCTCGGAGTCCAGGTGCCCGGCCTCCTTGAGTACCTCGAGAACAGTCCAGTACTCCTGCCAGCCGAGCGGATCCAGCGGGTGTTGAGGCGCCTGGGCCTCAGCAACCGGAGCACAGAACAGGGACAGCGCCGCGCAGGCGGCGAGGGTGCGAGCCAGCATTAAGTCTCCCTTGTCGGGTTTTGTCTGAAATCGAATTTCGATCGCGACTGGATCGGGCCTCGGAGCCGTTTCCATAGCGGCCGCCCCCGACGTTCAATCGGGGGCGGCGTGCCACAAGGGATAATCGAGATGCTGAAATCGCACCAGTGGGAGTCCGGGCATCCCTTCCAATCTTCGCATGTTCGATTTACGCTGGTGTGTCCCAGTCACGAGACTTTTTAGACCGGAGATCAGATGAGGATCCGCCACCACCTGCTGTTTGTGCCCATGATCGCCCTCACGGCGCTCGCCGCCTGCCAGCAGGATGACAGCGCTCAGTCCGCGAACGCAGCCGCCGAGCCGGCAGCGAAATCTGCGGCCGATACGCCGGCCGCGATGAAGACTTCGCACGTCGTAGAGGTGA
>JAENXO010000393.1 GCA_016649455.1 Gemmatimonadota bacterium
CTCGACCACCGGCTTCAGGCCGCGCAGGGCCATGCCGATCGCGCGTCCCACGATGTTCGCTTCGGCCAGCGGCGAGTTGAACACCCGCTCCGAACCGAATTCGCGCTGCAGACCGGCCGTGACCTTGAACACGCCGCCCTTACCCTTCACCTCGTCCAGGTAGCGGTCGCGTGATACGTCGGCCACGTCTTCCCCGAACACCACGATCCGCGGGTCCCGCCGCATCTCGTCCCGCATGCACGCGTTGACCAGGTCCACCACGGTCGTCTCGGTCGCCTCGGGCTCATATACCGGCTCGGTCGAGAACTCGTCCGAGGTCGGATTCACGTCGTGCGAATAGACGTTGACGTAGACCGTATCAGCGCCCGGCTGCGGACGCTCCGCGGCCCGCTCCGAAGCCTCCGTGATCTCGGCGTCGATCTCCTCCCTGACCCGCGCCAGCTCGTCCTCGCTGGCGATGCCCTCCTGCACCAGGAACGCGCCGAAATTCGTGATCGGATCGCGCTCCTCCTCGGCATCCCGCTCCACCTCCGGCTTGTACATCCGTTCGTCGTCCGACATCGAATGGCTGTACGGCCGGATCACGTGCGCGTGCACGAGTGCCGGGCCACGTCGTTGGCGGCAGTGCTGAATCACTTCCTGGAACACGCCGTAGCTCGCAATCGGGTCCGTGCCGTCCACCTCGCGGATCATCAGGTCCGGGAAACTCGACACGACGCGCGAGATGCTGCCGCCCGCCGTGTTCACCTCGACCGGGACGGAGATCGCGTAGCCGTTGTCCTCGACCAGGTAGATCACGGGAAGCTTGAGATTGCTGGCCGTGTTGAGGGACTCCCAGAACTCGCCCTCGGAGGTCGTTCCGTCGCCCGTCGTGACCAGCACGACTTCATCGTCGTCGAAGCGGATTTCGTCGGAAAGGCCCAGCTTTGCGGCCCGCACACCGGCTTCTGCACAGCCCACGGCCTGCAGGAACTGCGTGCCGGTCGGGCTGGAAACCGAGACGATGTTCCAGTCCTTGTGCCCCCAGTGCGAGGGCATCTGCCGACCGCCGCTGGCCGGGTCCTCCGCTGCGCCGACGCCCTGCAGGAACATCTCGTACGGCGTCACACCGAGCTGCAGGCACAGTGCCCGGTCCCGGTAGTAGCCGAAGAACCAGTCCTGCCCCGGCCGGAGTGCCATACCGGCGGCCGTGAGGACCGCCTCGTGTCCCGCGCCGCTGATCTGGAAGAAGATCTTCTGCTGGCGCTTCATCAGCAGCTCGCGGTCGTCGACGCGCCGCGAGGTGACCATCGTGTGGTACATGGCGAGCAGGTCCGCGGTCCCCAGTCCGAATCTCTCGGCCGCTGCCCGGTCCGTCATCTGATCAGGTGTCGTCGCCATCCGCTGTATATCCTCGGTGTCTTTGGGCCGGATTTCCGCGTCGATTGGGTGCTGACGCAAGTATTTTGGGCGGTCAAACATAATCGCTCACCCGTCGCTCGACCACCGAATCTACGCTTCCCGCACCCGGGGCCCGCTTCTAGATTGGTCGGCATGGACAGACTCGACCGCCCGCCCCGCCTCGCCGCGATCGACGTCGGCACGAACTCAATGCGCATGATCATCGCGGAAGTGGAGAGCCCGGCTACCTACGCCATCCTCGACGACGAGCGGGCCCAGACCCGGCTCGGCGAAGGCCTGTACGAGACCGGACGGATCAGCGATGAGTCGTTCGAGCGCTCGCTGGTAGCGCTGGGAACCATGAAGGCGATCGCCGACGGAAACAAAGTCGACGAGATGCGGGTGATCGCCACGAGCGCCATCCGGGAGGCCGGGAACGGGGACGAATTCGTCCAGGCCGCGCGCGATCGGTACGGCGTCGAGATCGAGGTCATTCCCGCCGAAGAGGAGGCGCAGCTCGCGTTCCGGAGCGTCCTGCAGCACTTCCGACTCGACGAGGGTCCCACTTCGGTCGTGGATATCGGGGGCGGCAGCATGGAAGTCGTGCTCGTCGCGGGGACCGTGATCGATGAAGTTTACTCCCTGCCGCTCGGCGCGGTCCGGCTGACCGAGGAGCACGTACACTCGGACCCGATCCAGGAGAACGACTGGAAGGCACTGCGCCGGGGGATCCGGCGGGAGATTCGAGATCATCTGGGCAAACCGAACTTCACGACCCCGACGATGATCGGGAGCGGCGGGACGTTCTCTACGCTGGCCTCGATGGCGCAGTACGAACGCTACGGCGAGGTCGGGACGACCCACGGGTACGTCCTCAGCCGGGCAGACCTGGTGCACCTGCTGGACCGGCTGAAGGAGACCCCGCTCAAACAGCGCAAGCAGATCGGCGGACTGAATCCCGAACGCGCCGACATCATCCTGGCCGGGGTCGCCGCGGTCGCGAGGCTGGCCAAGGCGCTGGGGGTGCAGCGGATCATCGTGAACGAGCGGGGGATCCGGGACGGTGTGCTGCTCGAGATGATCGGGCGCCGGTTCCCCGAGGAACCGACCGTGCCGTTACACGAGAACAGGCTCGAGTGGGTCAGATCGTTCGGCAGGAAATGTCATACGAACGAGCCCCACTGTGAGCAGGTCGCCACGCTGGCCGGTCAACTGTTCGATGCCCTCCAGGAGCAGGCCGACCTGGATCCGGCCGACCGCGAGTTCCTGGTCGCCGCCGCCCTGCTTCACGACGTCGGCTACCTGATCAGCCACCCGAAGCACCACAAGCACTCGTATCACATCATCAGTCACAGCGGACTGCCCGGTTTCACCGGGCGCGAGATCGAGCTGATCGCACTCGTAGCTCGATATCACCGCCGGGCACATCCAAAGAAGTCGCACCCCGAGTTCGGCCGTCTCAGCCCGGAGGACCGGCGACGGGTCCGCAAGCTGGCCGGAATCCTGCGCATCGTCGACGGGCTCGACCGCACGCACGGGCAGACCGTGAAGGCACTGGACGTAAACGTCGTGGAGGACAGCGTCCGAATCGAGGTCGTCGCGGACGCGAACCCCGAAGTCGATCTATGGGATGCGAACCGGAAGGCCGGACTGTTCGAGTCGGCGTTCGACCGGGAGACGGAGATCGTCAGGGCCAGTCGCGACCCGGAGTAAGGGGTTTTCTGCGCCGCAGAC
>JAENXO010000270.1 GCA_016649455.1 Gemmatimonadota bacterium
ACGAGTGCTCCGCACCACGAGCGGAATCCGGCGAGCCGGCGCTGCGGCGCTCGATCTGTGCGACCTCGCCTGCGGAAGGCTCGACGCGTTCTTCGAGTACTGGCTGATGCCGTGGGATGTTGCTGCGGGCGCGTTGATCGTGCGGGAAGCCGGCGGGGTATTCGAGCGACTGGAGGTGTCCGGGATCGAGATGGGCGAGGGACGGCTCACGCAGGGAGGGTTCATTGCCGCGAACGCGGTGCTCGCCGATCCGTTCCGGGCACTTGTCAGCGGGCTGGAACGGCGACCGAAGGACGAATAGGATCTGATCGTGTATTCCGTCAGGGAAATCTACTTCACGCTGCAGGGTGAGGGGGCGAACACCGGCCGGCCGGCCGTATTCTGCCGATTCGCCGGCTGCAACCTGTGGAGCGGACAGGAAAAGGATCGCGCGACCGCCGTCTGCCCGTTCTGCGACACGGTTTTCGTAGGGACGGACGGGCCGGGAGGGGGGAAGTTCGCATCGGCCATTGACCTCGCGCGGGCCGTGGCGGATGCGTGGCCGGGGAGAGCCGGGGGGTCCGATTCGAGCTCACGGATGAGACCGCTCGTCGTGTGCACGGGTGGAGAGCCCCTTCTGCAGCTGGACTCCAGTGCTGTCGCCGCCCTGCACGCAGCCGGGTTCGAGGTCGCGGTCGAGACGAACGGCACGCTGGAACCGCCGGCCGGGATCGACTGGATCTGCGTCAGCCCGAAGGCCGGGGCGCCGCTCGAACTCACACGAGGCCACGAGTTGAAGCTCGTCTACCCCCAGACGGCAGCGCTTCCCGAGGAATTCGAAATGCTGGAATTCGACTTCTTCTTCCTGCAGCCGATGGATGGCCCGCAGCGTGAGGAGAACACGAAGCTCGCGGTCGAGTACTGCCTCGCGCACCCGCAGTGGCGGCTCAGCTTGCAGACGCACAAGTACATCGGACTGGACTGACCGACTGGAATGAACGAGGCTCCATGGAGATCTGGAAGGAATTCACGTTCGAGGCCGCACACCTGCTTCCGAACGTCCCGGAAGGCCACAAGTGCAGGCGACTGCACGGCCATTCCTACCGTGTACGGGTCGTGGTGGGCGGAGAACCGGACCCATCGCTCGGCTGGATCGTGGACTTCGCGGATATCAGGGCTGCCTGCGAGCCGATCCGGAAGCGCCTGGACCACTACTATCTGAACGAGATCGAGGGCCTCGAGAACCCGACCAGCGAGATGCTGGCGAAGTGGATCTGGGACCGGCTGCAACCTGCGCTGCCCGGCCTCAGCCGCCTCGAGATCAGCGAGACGTGCACATCCGGGTGTGCCTATACGGGGGACTGACTTCCAGGCCCGCGGCCGCTCAGCGCCTCAATTCTCCAGTCGCTCGAGCGCATCGGGCACCGACACGGGCGCCCCGTCTCCGGCAAGGGTCAATCCGGAGTCTGCGGAAATCGGGATCGTGATCGGCCCGTCTTCGGGCAGCGGGTGAAACCTCCCACCCTCGAGAATCCGATCCACGTACAGCCGCTGCACGAGCACCCTGAGGACCGCGAGGATCGGAACCGCGACGATCATCCCGACCGGGCCGAGCAGCTTCAGGGCGATCAGCACCGACAGGAGCGTCCACACCGGCGGCAGCCGGACCTGGTGCTCGAATATCTTCGGCGCCACGACGTTCGCCTCGACCACGTGCACCACGACTCCCAGCGCGATCACCGCGAGCGCGTGCCACAGGCCGGTGGACGGCAGCACGTACAGGGCCGGCAGAATGGTCGAGAACAGGCTGCCGAAGAACGGAACGATCGCCGCCAGGCCGGTAAACACGCCGAATGCGAGCGCGTACGGCACCTGGAGCAGTTCGAGGCCGATCCAGGTGAAGATGCCGAGCACTGCCATCGCCACGAGCTGGCCGCCGAGCCAAAGCCTCAGGGTCTTCGACAGCTCGTTCATGATGTCCAGCGCGAGGCCACGGTTCACGGGCGGTACGAGGCGAAGGATTTCCGCCCTGTACAGGCTCGGCCGGGCCGCGAGGAAGATGCTCATCGCGAGCACCGCGAAGGCGTGCACCAGGAAGTACAGCCCGCCGAACAGATACGGGAATACGTCCGAGAAGTACTGCCCGATCTCTCCGAACAGCGTGCCGAAGTAGCTCCGCCCTTCCTCCACCGGGCCGAGAACGTCGCGTACCAGCGGATAGCGCTCCGCCAGCCGGACGAGAGAGGATTCCCACACCATGAGCCGGGCGGGGAGAACGGCGAGGAGGTCGGCGACCTGCGCCAGCAGCGGGGGAACGAGAAGCACGCCGACGAGGCCGAATCCGAGCAACGTGGCCAGCAGGCCCAGGGTGATCCCCAGCGGACGCGGGAGGTGCAGCCGTCTCTGGAACCAGTCGGTTACGGCGGAAAGATAGACCGCGAACAGGATCGCGATGAACAGCAGGAGCAGCAGGTCGAGCGCCTGCCACGCGAGCAGGAGAAACAGGACTACGAGGACCGCTGCGAGCAGGTACCCCAGCGGACCTCGGCGGACGCCGGTGTCAGCCACGACGCCATCCCGGCGCGTGGCTGAACAGCCGGCGGTTACCGGTCCTTCTCGTCCTCTTCTTCCTCCGTGTCACTTTCGTCCCCCGCGGCGGACGATGCGGTCTCCGCCTCGATCGCCTCGAGCTCGGCCACCAGCTCGGCCTCGAGAATCTCGGCTTCGGCGAGCTCGGCTTCCGCCTCCATTACCTCCGGCGGATCTCCGGCTTCCAGCGCCTTCGGCTCGCCCGGCTCGGCGGCGACGAGCAGGCCCATGTCACGCTTCAGCGCCAGCAGCCGGTCCTCGACGTCGGTTTCGCCGCCCACTTCGAGCATTGCGAACTCTTTCTCGAGGTTGTCGCCCATGAGATCTTCCGTCACCTCGGCCGATGCGAGGGCCTTTCGCTCGGTCTCCTCGATCTTCTCCACCATCTGATCGAAGGCCCGGAACGCGCTCTTGTCCTCCAGGCCCGCCATCGTCTCGTGGATCCGCTTCTGCGCCTGTGCCCGCTTCTGCTTCGCGATCAGCAGGTTCTTCTTGCGCTTCGCTTCCTCGATCTTGGCGTTCAGCTGGCGCAGGGATTCCTTCAGGCGCTCCGTCTCTTCCCGATGCTTGAGCCACTGCTCCTCCAGCTCGGCGGCATGCCGGGCGTGCTCCTGGCCGCGCATCAGTGCCTGTTTGGCGAGGTCGTCACGCTCCTGGCCGATCGCCAGGCGGGCGCGCCGCTCCCAGTTCTGGGCTTCCTTCCGTTCCGATTCCACCTGCGCCCTCAGGCGGCGCTCGTCGGCGATGGCCATCGCGACTTCCTGCTTCGCTTGCGCGAGCTGGCGTCGCATGTCCTCGATGACCTGGACGAGCATTTTCTCCGGGTTCTCCGCCTTGGCGATCAGGTCGTTGATGTTCGACCGGAGAAGCCGGGAAAGCCGTTCGAAGAGTCCCATGGCCCTGTCAGTCCAATCCGAGTGTGTGTCTGTGCGAGGTCACGGCGAGCGCGAGGCTCTCCAGCGACGCCAGGAATTCCGAAAAGTCCAGGTTCTCGATCTCGAGCGCATCGGTCAGGATGATATCCTCCTCTTCCAGTCCGTATGCGCCGTGCACGAGATCCGTGGCATTCAGTGTCAGCAGCTGTTCGTACAGCTTGAGCCGGTCCTCGGTGCCATCGGGGACCGTTCCGATCTTCGCCCGGAATACGACGAGCGGCGGAGAGTACGAGAGGACCACGGCCGGCTCGCCGGTCGCGGTTCCGCCGGGAGGATCGACAATCCACAGGCTCTCGCCGATCTCCTCGTACTCCATCTCCGTGCGGATCAGGAAGCTCTCGAGGTCTTCGCGACTGATCATCGGTCTCCATCCTCAGTGAGGGCGGGCCGTCCGCTCTCAGTTGATTCCTCGAGCAGCCGGGTCAGGAACTCCTGATGCTCCGCCAGTTCTTGCACCTGGTCGACGAGGGCTTCGATCTGTCCTTCGAGTCGTGCGACCCGCTCCGGATCGGCACCGCCCGACACTGCAGGCGGTTGGTTCGCGCTTGATTCCAGACGCTTCGCCATCGCGGCCGCGATCGGCGCGACCACGAAAACCACGATCAGGATCAGGACCATCGGCGTCATTCGATGCTGCCGAATCCGTTCAAGTCCAGGCCCTCGTGCCGATTCGCTTTACGCGACACGCGGGCACGGAGTTTCAGGTTGAGCGCCTCGAGGCGCTGTGCCACACGGAACAGGGTAACGTGTTCATCGCATGCGGATCAACGGCCGGACACTGCTGTTTTGAGCGACTCGCGCAGAAATCCGCCGGTGTGGCTGTGCTTCGAGGCGGCGACCTCCTCGGGCGTACCGGCCACGACGACATCGCCGCCGCCGACGCCGCCCTCGGGACCGAGATCCACCACCCAGTCCGCCGTCTTCACCACGTCCAGGTGATGC
>JAENXO010000232.1 GCA_016649455.1 Gemmatimonadota bacterium
CCGGCGGTGGTCAAAACGCGGCAACTGGCCGATCTTTCACACCCATGTAAGCGAACCGAAATCAGGAGAGTGCTCGACGATGACCATTCAGATTCGACGTGTCGCAATCAACACGGGGGGCGGTGATGCGCCGGGCCTGAACGCGGTGATCCGTGCAGCCGTCATTTCCGGCCGACGCAGAGGCTGGGAGATGTTCGGTATCCGTGATGGCTACAACGGTCTGCTGGAGCCCGAGGCCTATCCCGGCGGGGGCGTCATTCCTCTCAGTCGCGAATCCGTCCGCGGAATCACGCACCTCGGCGGGACGATTCTCGGGACTACGAATCGGGGCAATCCACTCGAATACCCGGTCGTGAAACCGGACGGGAGTGTCGAGGTCGTAGATCGGTCTGACGAGATCATTCAGGGCCTGGCGGCCCACGGAATTGACGCAGTGGTCGCGATCGGAGGAGACGGTTCGCTGGCGATCGCCAACGCGTTGTTCGAAAAGGGCGTGAACATCGTCGGCGTGCCGAAGACGATTGACAATGACCTCGAGGAAACCGTGGTCACCTTCGGATACGATTCAGCGATCAGCTTCGCCGCCGAGTGCATCGATCGGCTGCATTCGACTGCTGAGGCGCACGACCGGGTTATGGTAGTCGAGGTGATGGGTCGATATGCCGGTTGGATCGCCGTCGGGGCCGGCGTCGCCGCCACGGCGGACGCGATCCTGATTCCCGAGATCCTGTTCGACCTCGACATCGTCGCGGAGAAAGTGCGGGACCGTCAACGCAAAGGTCGGGAGTTCTCGATTATCGTCGTCGCCGAAGGGGCCGTTCCGAAGAACGGCGAGAGATCGATCCTCGGGAAGGCGCTCGGCCAGGCGGAGCGGCTCGGAGGAATCGGCCTCCAGGTCGCGGCCGCGCTCGAGGAGAAGACCGGAAAGGAAACGCGGACCGTCGTGCTCGGACACCTGCTGCGAGGCGGCGGGCCGACGACACGCGACCGGCTGCTGGCTCTCCGTTTCGGTTCAGCCGCGATCCGGTCGATGGCCGCGGGCTGCTTCGGCTGCATGGTAGCGCTCGACCCTCCGGTGGTGCGCAGCGTGCCTCTTTCGAGCGCGATCAGCCGGATGAAGACGGTCCCACACGAGTCGGACCTGATGCTCACGGCGCGGGATCTGGGAATCAGCTTCGGCGATTGATGGACTACCTCTCGGGAACTCCACCGGAGGCCGGGAAGATCGGAGCATTGCCGGAGCATCCGCGCGCCGCATGGCGGGCGCTCGCCGTCCTGTTCTTCGCAGTGCTGCTCGGACTCTCCGTGTGGTTCACCGCAGGTGCAGTTGCGCCAACGATTCAAGCCCGGTGGGGGTTGTCGGTGGTCCAGGCGGGCTGGCTCACCACCATGGTGTCGCTCGGGTTTGTCGTCGGCACCCTGGCTGCCGCCGTTCTGAATCTCGCAGACGTTATTCCCGCCCGCAGGTACTTCGCGGCATCCGCCGCGCTGGCAGCCCTGTCCAACGCGGCTCTGCTCGTGGCGTCTGGACCGGGTACGGCTCTCCTGACGCGGTTCTTCACCGGGTTCTTCCTCGCCGGCGTGTATCCGCCGGCCATGAAGATGGCCGCTACCTGGTTCCGTCGGAACCGGGGACTCGCGATCGGTACGCTCATCGCGGCGCTTACGGTCGGGAAGGCCTCACCCTACCTCGTGGATGTGTTCGGAGGGGCGGGAATCAGCTTCACCGTGCTCAGCACCTCGGCTGCCGGACTGCTGGCCGCGCTGATCATCACGATCGGATATACGGACGGACCGTATCGGTTTCCGATCAGGCCGTTTTCGTGGGGGCTCGTCGGCTCGGTCGTTCGCGGACGCCCATGGCGATTGGCGACCGGAGGATACCTGGGCCACATGTGGGGGCTGTACGCCTTCTGGGCGTGGATCGCCACGTTTCTGGCCGCGTCCGAACGCCTGCGACTCGGGCTCCCGGCTGCCTCACCCGCCGACACCACGACCAGGCTTGCCGCGTTTACCGCGATCGCCGCGGGCGGAGCCGGGTGCGTGTGGGGCGGTCGCGTGGCAGATCGGATCGGGTACGAGCCGCTGACGATCAGGGCATTGGCCGTCAGTGGCAGCTGCGCACTCCTGGTGGGACTGTTCTTCGGGAGCCCTCTGTTCGTCCTGCTGCCGATCACCATGGTCTGGGGGTTCTTCGTGATCGCGGACTCCGCGCAATTCAGCGCGCTGGTAACCGAAGTGGTCGAACCACACGCGGTCGGAACCGCGTTGACTCTCCAGGTCGCCGCGGGGTTCCTTCTCACGATGGTGACGATCCAGCTCGTACCTCTGATCGCTGAGGCGATCGGGTGGCGCTGGGCGTTTCCGGTGCTTGCAGCAGGTCCGATGGCGGGGATCGCGTCGATGCGCCGGCTCCAGGGTCTGCGTCAGCAGAGACGACCCGGGAACTCCAGCCCCCCACCGACCGTTGAAACGCCTGGATGAACAAGACGATTTTCTCCGGTTTCGGCGGCCTGACCGCTGCGTTCGGCTCGATGATCTGCTGCAGCGGCCCGCTGGTGCTCGCCTCGGTGGGGCTGTCCGGTGCGGCTCTGTCGGCGTGGCGTCCGTGGCGACCGTTGTTCGTCGTGGTGTCCGTCGGCCTCCTGTTCCTCGCGTTCCAGATGCTCGGCAATGCCGAAGCGCCGACATGCGAACTCGGGGAAGATGACGTGGAAGGTGAAGCAGGTTGCGCTCCGTGCGCCGATCCGGCGAGGACACGCCGGACGAAACGCTGGCTCTACCTGCTCGCGGCGCTCTCGTTTCTGCTCCTGGTCTCTCCGCGCTGGGCACCCTTCGTGTTCTGAGTTTCTTCCGGCAAGTCAATCCAGGTTGTGGAGGAGAGTGCGGACTGCCTCGATCTCATCGTTGTTTACCGTGTGCCCCAGTCCCTCGTAGATCCTTACATCCACATCCGCTCCAAGGGAAGCGAACACCTGGCCGGACTCTTCGACGCGGTCCCTCGGAATATGGGGATCCGGATCTCCGCACCCGAAAAACGCGGGAGTCCCGTCCAGCGAGCCAGCATATTCGAATAAGGATCCCGGCGGCCCGATCAGTCCGCCACTCAGCGCGGCCAACCCTCCCCAGCGTCGAGCGTGTCGAGCCGTGAACTCGGTGGCGAGGCATGCCCCCTGCGAGAAGCCGAGCAGCACGACTCGATCCGGCGGCACCCCTTCCTCCCCCAGTTGAGCCACGGTGGAGTCGAGAATCCCCAGCGCGGAGTCGAGCCACGGCTGATTCCGGTCGAGCGAGGCAAGGAAGGAATACGGATACCAGCTGCCCTGCAGGGCAGCCGGCGCTACCCAGGTGGTAGATGGCCTGTTGAGCAGTCGGGTGAATTCTGCGATTCCTTCTGGACTGCCGCCTCTTCCGTGCACGAGCAGGACCGCGGCCTCCGCCTCGCCGGGAGCGGCTCCGAGTCTCAGCAGGGGAAGGCCGGCATGCGGGTCACCACCGGCGCCGGGTGCGCTCACGCGGTCGTCTCGATCGGAGGGAGAGCAGCCTCGATACGCTCGCGCGCGGACTCGTACCACGGAGGAAGTTGAAGCTCGGTGCCCAGTGTCTCTAGCGGTTCGTCGATCAACATTCCCGGCGGATCCGTGGCGATCTCGAACAGCACACCACCGGGCTCACGAAAATAGATCGAGTGGAAGTACTGGCGGTCGCGGACCGGTGTGACATCGATTCCCGCGCCCCTGAGCTCCTCGCGAAACCCTGCCTGTTCCTCGTCATCCCGCGCCCGGAACGCCACGTGGTGCACCGAGCCGGAGCCGAGCCTTGCCGCCACCGAGTCTTCCGGCCTGACGAGGTCGACGATCCGCCCAGGTCCGGGTCCGGGTACCGCGAAACGGAGTCGTCCGTTCTCCTCGCCGATCGATTCGTACCCAAGGATCCCCGTGAGAAGCCGGGCCGTCGGATCGGGTTGCGCGACCGCCAGCGTCACGCTGTGGAAACCGCGAATGCCAGCTTCCGCATCCGGGGACGGGTCCTCTCCGGAGGACGGGTCCTCGCCAACGATCTCGATCGAGGATCCGTCAGTGTCCCGCAGTGACAGTACGGGATCCCCGAACCTCTCGGTCGGCTCCCGTTCAACGCCGAGCGAGTCGGCCCAGTTCTCGAGCGCTCGCACCGGTACGGCGTATGCCGTTGCTGCCGTCTCGCCGACCCCCGGGCGCCCGCCCGGAATTCCTTGCCACGGAAAGAACGTGATGAGTGTGCCGGGAGATCCGGAGCGATCCCCGTAGTACAGGTGCCAGGTACCTGGATCGTCGAAATTCACGGTCCGCTTGACCAGACGCAGCCCCAGGCCACCGGTGTAGAAGTCGACGTTCCCCTGGGCCGTACCGGCAACTGAAGTGACATGGTGGATTCCAGTTGTGCGTCTCATATGCTCTCCGGGCGAAGGATCTCGGGGTCTGCAAGTACGCCGACTCAGTAATTACCCGGGGTGCAATTCAGAGATTCGCATGTTAGAATACAGCCGATTTCCGCCGGACTTTCCGGCGCCTGATCCAGACATGGAGGCAGTAAAGATGAAGAAGCTCGTTCTCACGGCCGCGTGCCTCGTGCTCGGCCTTCCGGGTATCGCCAGCGCGCAGGAGCAGTACATCGAACTCCTGCGGCAGGACATCACCACGCAGAAGACGGCGATCCTCACCGAGGCAATGGACCTCGACGTCGCGCAGTCCGACATTTTCTGGCCGATCGTTCGCGAGTACGATCTCGAGCGGGCCAAGATCACCGACCGGCGTATCGCCATGATCAAGAGCTACGCGGCCAGCTACGAGACTATGACTCCTGACATGGCCAAGGAGATCATGGGGGAATCGATGAAGATCGACTCCGACTTGCTGAAGCTGAAGAAGGACTACTTCGGCAAGGTCTCGAAGGGGCTGTCGGCTGTCGAAGCGGCGCGCTTCCTCCAGGTCGAGAACTTCGTCGACAACCTGCTGCGCCTGCAGATC
>JAENXO010000095.1 GCA_016649455.1 Gemmatimonadota bacterium
CACTGCCCCTGGCGGAACAACCGGTACACAAGAGGTCAGTCCATTCCGGTCCTCTCGTACTAGGAACGGCTCCCTTCAATACTCCAACGCCCACGACGGATACAGACCGAACTGTCTCACGACGTTCTGAACCCAGCTCATGTACCGCTTTAACGGGCGAACAGCCCGACCCTTGGGACCTTCTCCAGCCCCAGGATGCGATAAGCCGACATCGAGGTGCCAAACCGCCCCGTCGATATGAACTCTCGGGGGCGATAAGCCTGTTATCCCCGGCGTACCTTTTATCCGTTGAGCGACGGCCCTTCCATGCGGAACCGCCGGATCACTAAGACCTGGTTTCCCACCTGCTCGACCTGTCGGTCTCGCAGTCAAGCTCCCTTGTGCCTTTGCACTCTGCGCGCGATTGCCGACCGCGCTGAGGGAACCTTTGTGCGCCTCCGTTACCTTTTGGGAGGCGACCGCCCCAGTCAAACTACCCGCCTGACACGGTCCCCCGACCCGATCCAGGGTCGTAGGTTAGAATCCCGACATCGCAAGGGTGGTATTTCACCAATGGCTCCCCGAGAGCTGACGCCCCCGGCTCACAGCCTCCCACCTATCCTACACAGGCGGTGCCAGAACCCAATATCAGGGTATAGTAAAGGTGCACGGGGTCTTTTTGTCCTGCCGCGGGTACTCGGTATCCTCACCGAGACTCCAATTTCACCGAGCTCTTGGTCGAGACAGTGCCCAAGTCGTTACGCCATTCGTGCAGGTCGGAACTTACCCGACAAGGAATTTCGCTACCTTAGGACCGTTATAGTTACGGCCGCCGTTTACCGGGGCTTCGTTTCTGAGCTTCGCCATTTCCGAAGAGATAGCTGACCCGTCCACTTAACCTTCCGGCACCGGGCAGGCGTCAGTGCCTATACGTCGTCTTAACGACTTTGCAGACACCTGTGTTTTTGCTAAACAGTCGCTTGGGCCGATTCTCTGCGGCCCGCTCCGGCTCCACGCGCTACGCGCTTCACCTCGCACGGGCTCCCCTTCTCCCGAAGTTACGGGGACATTTTGCCGAGTTCCTTGACCAAGAATCACTCGAGCGCCTGAGGCTTCTCGCCTCGCCCACCTGTGTCGGTTTTCGGTACGGTCGCACAATCACCTCGCCTGCGAAGCTTTTCTTGGCAGTCTGATTACGGTCCCTTGACGGGGTCCGAAGACCCCTTCGGCATCGGATCTCGGCTTGACCAGGGGGATTTGCCTCCCCGGAAACGCCTACCTCCTTACATCGGATTCCACCATCCGACGGACCTGTCACTTCTGCGTCCCTCCGCAGGCTCGAACGGCTCATGGGCGGTACGGGAATCTTGACCCGTTTCCCATCGGCTACGCCTTTCGGCCTCACCTTAGGGGCCGACTGACCCTGAGCTGATCGACATGGCTCAGGAACCCTTGGGCTTTCGGCGACGGGGGTTCTCACCCCGTTTATCGTGTACTCATTCCGGCATTCTCACTTGCCTGCGCTCCACGGGTAGCCTTCCGGCCCCGCTTCAATGCTCAGACAACGCTCCCCTACCCCGCAGTCACTTCGAAAAGTGGCCGCAGCCCTGGCTTCGGTGACAAGCTTGAGTCCCGACCATTATCGGCGCAAACCCGCTTGACTGGTGAGCTATTACGCACTCTTTCAAGGAATGGCTGCTTCTAAGCCAACCTCCCAGTTGTCTACGCAGATTCACATCCTTTGTCACTTAGCTTGTACTTGGGGACCTTAGCCGAGGGTCTGGGTTCTTTCCCTCTCGCGTACGAACATTATCGCCCGCACCCTGCCTCCCTGAGACCAACTGTCGGGCATTCGGAGTTTGGTTGGGGTTGGTACCCCGGTAAGGGCCCTAGCCCATCCAGTGCTCTACCTCCCGCAGTCTCCACTCAGAGGCGATACCGAAATATCTTTCGGGGAGAACCAGCTATCTCCAGGTTTGATTGGCCTTTCACCCCTATCCACAGCTCATCCGAGCGGTTTTCAACCCACAACGGTTCGGCCCTCCACGAGGCATTACCCCCGCTTCAGCCTGGCCATGGATAGATCACTCTGGTTTCGGGTCTTCGCCCGACCGACTCTGACGCCCTATTCAGACTCGCTTTCGCTTCGGCTCCGCCGCTGAACGGCTTAACCTCGCCAGCCAGGTCGAACTCGCCGGATCATAATGCAAAAGGCACGCGGTCAGGCCCGATATCTCCGAAGAAACTCGGGACCCTCCCACCGCTTGTAGGCACGAGGTTTCAGGATCTATTTCACTCGCCTCCCGGCGTGCTTTTCACCTTTCCCTCACGGTACTGGTTCACTATCGGTCACAGGAACGTATTTCGCCTTGGCAGATGGTCCTGCCAGATTCAATCGGGATTTCACGTGTCCCGACCTACTCAGGTACTGCTCCCAGACAACGACCCAAGCTTCGCCTACGGGACTCTCACCCCCTGCGGTGGCGCGTTCCAACGCGCTTCGGCTCACTCAAATCCGCTATCCGAAGAACCTGCAGGCCCCTCCGGAACAGCCCTACAACCCCACGGGGACAACGGCTGCAGCCTGTCACGCCCCCACGGTTTGGGCTCCTCCCCTTTCGCTCGCCGCTACTCAGGGAATCACTGTTGTTTCCTCTTCCTCAGGGTACTTAGATGTTTCAGTTCCCCTGGTTCGCCTCATGCAGGCTATGTATTCACCCGCACGATGACCGGGCATAACCCCGGCCGGGTTCCCCCATTCGGACACCCGGGGATCAACGCTCGCTTGCAGCTCCCCCCGGCTTTTCGCAGCTTGCCACGTCCTTCTTCGCCGTCCTGTGCCTAGGCATCCACCCCGCGCCCTTACTGCTTGATCCACTCGCGTAACTCACGCGCTTGGCTTACCTCACTGCGCCCTCTCGGCACTCCATTTACTTCACGACCCCACTCCAACTTGTCAAAAAGCAGCCCTCGCTTCCACGAGGGCCGGAAATAGTAACGGGCAGATGTCGGGAAGTCAACGCGAAACGAACCGCTTCCCGGGGGTCCGCCGAATTCAGCCGGAAGTCACTTCCAGATCATCGGAATCGTCAGTTATCACGCGCTCAGCGAGCACGGACACCTCGTTCTCCACGACCTGCAGAAAACCGCCTGCGACGCCGATCCTGTGCTCCTCGGAACCGTCCCGCACCACGACCTCCCCCTCCCCGAGCAGGGTCATCATCGGTGCGTGCCCGTACAGGACACCCATCAGGCCGTCGTAGGCCGGAACAATCACGCTTTCACCCTCCCCGACAAACCCGACGGCAGACGGAGAGATGACGCTCACTTTCAGCTTGCGACCACCGGCTTCGATCACGTCCCCTACCCCTCGATCTTTCGGGCCTGGGCCACGGCTTCCTCGATTCCACCGACCATGTAGAACGCCTGCTCTGGCAGAGAATCGTATTCGCCGTTCACGACCGCTTCGAACGACTCGATCGTCTCCTCGAGCGACACGTACTTGCCCGCGATCCCCGTGAACTGCTCGGCCACGTGGAATGGCTGGGACAGGAATCTCTGAATCCGGCGTGCCCGCCCGACGACCACCTTGTCTTCCTCGCTCAGCTCGTCCATTCCGAGAATCGCGATGATGTCCTGGAGATCCTTGTAGCGCTGCAGAATCTCCTGGACTCCGGTAGCCACATCGTAGTGGCGCTGTCCGAGGTACTGCGCGTCCAGAATCCGGCTGTCCGACTCGAGCGGATCCACCGCGGGATAGATCCCGAGCTCCGCGATCTGTCGGGAAAGCACCGTCGTGGAATCGAGATGGGTGAACGCGGCTGCCGGTGCGGGGTCCGTCAGATCGTCCGCGGGCACGTAGATCGCCTGCACCGAGGTGATCGACCCATCCTTCGTGGAAGTGATCCGCTCCTGGAGCTCACCCATCTCGCTCGCCAGCGTCGGCTGATATCCCACGGCGCTCGGCATGCGGCCGAGCAGTGCCGACACTTCCGACCCGGCCTGGCTGAACCGGAAGATGTTGTCGATGAACAACAGCACGTCCTGGTTCTCGACGTCACGGAAATACTCGGCGACCGTCAGACCCGACAGACCGACGCGAAGACGTGCGCCCGGCGGCTCGTTCATCTGCCCGTAGATCAACGCCGTCGAATCGATGACGCCCGACTCGGACATCTCGAGCCACAGGTCGTTCCCCTCGCGGGTCCGCTCGCCCACGCCACAGAACACCGATCGTCCGCCGTGCTCCTGGGCGATGTTGTTGATCAGCTCCATGATGATGACGGTCTTTCCGACCCCGGCACCTCCGAACAGACCGGTCTTGCCGCCCTTCACGTACGGACAGAGCAGGTCGATGACCTTGATTCCGGTCTCGAAGATCTCGGTCTTCGGCTCCAGCGCCACCAGCTTCGGCGCGTCGCGATGGATCGGCCACCGCTCGGCCGCCTCCACCGGACCCTTTTCATCAACCGGCTCGCCGAGCACGTTCAGAATCCGGCCGAGCACGGCTTCGCCGACCGGGACCGTGATCGGCTGCCCGGTGTCCACTACCTCCATGCCACGCCGCACTCCGTCCGTGGAGTCCATGGCCACGGCTTTCACCTGGCCGCGGCCGATGTGCTGAGCCACTTCGAACACGAGACGCTGTTCCTCGCCATCGTGCTCCCACAGCAGTTCGATCGCGTTATAGAGTTCCGGCATGTTCGCGGGATCGAATTCCGCGTCGATGACGGGGCCGATGACCTGGACGATCCTGCCGATATTCGATTTCTGGTCTGCCATATTCCGGTTCTCTGCTCTACTTGCCGGCAAGGGCTTCAGCGCCACCGATAATCTCGGCGATCTGGCTCGTGATCTCAGCCTGTCGGGCCCGGTTGTACTGGCGCCGCAGGTTCGTCAGCAGGTCATCAGCGTTGTCGGTCGCCGCCTTCATGGCGGTCCTGCGGGATCCCTGCTCAGCCGCGGCGTTCTCCACCAGGGCCCGATAAGTAACGTTGTCGATATACAGCGGCAGAATCCGTTCGAGGATCACATCCGCCGACGGGTCGAGAATGTAGTTGGGCTCACGGCCCGGCCGATCCTCCGGCACCTCTACCGGGAGCAATCGACGAACCGTGGGCGGCGTGCTCATGACGCTGCGGAATTCCGCGTGCACGATGTAGATCGCGTCGATTGTCTCGCGCACGAACGCTTCGGCCAGCGGAGTAATCAGGTCGTGCGCCTGCTCAGGCGTCGGATCGTCTCCGATATCGATCCGGGCTGTGCCCAGTTCGACTCCACGGAATCCGAAGTACGCAATCCCCTTCTTTCCGACCACGTGTAGTTCGGTCGACACGTCCGAGGCCTTGAGGTAGTCGATCAGCTCGCGCGCCTTGCGGATCAGGTTGACGTTGAACGCCCCGCACAGACCGCGATTGCTGGTGACCAGGACGACCGCGGCGCGCCTGATCCGCTCGGGCTGCCGGAGTAGCGGATCGAGCTCGGCCAGCTCCGGGGTGATCAGGTTCTCCACGACCGCCGCGAGTCGTTCCGCATACGGACGGGCGTGCACCACACGCTGCTGCGCCTTGCGGAGCTTCGATGTCGCGACCATTTCCATGGTACGCGTGATCTTCCGCGTGCTCTGGACGGACTGCATCCGTCGCCCGATCTCTCTCGCCTTCGCCATCTACCGTTAGGCCCCGTTCCTCGTCACGAACATTGGAATTCGGGTCTCAAACGCCGGCCGCCGCTACCTGCTGCGCCGCCTCAGTCCGGAATATCCGCTTGTGTTCCTCGATCGCCTTGCGAAGCTCCTTCTCCGTCTCCTCCAACAGTACGCCCTCGCCGCGGATCGCCGCCCCGGATCCCGGGTGCGCCGCGCGCATGTACTCGAGGAAGCTCTTCTCCCAGGTCAGGATATGATTCACATCGACATCGTCCAGGAACCCCTGAGTGACGGCGTAGATCACCATTACCTGGTCTTCGACCGACATCGGTACGTACTGCCCCTGCTTGAGGATCTCCACCGTCCGCGCCCCACGGGACAGCTGCCGCTGGGTCGCCGCGTCCAGGTCGGACCCGAACTGGGCGAAGGCCTCGAGCTCGCGGTACTGTGCGAGGTCCAGCCGCAGGCGGCCCGCGACCTTCTTCATCGCCTTGATCTGCGCGGAACCCCCGACGCGGGACACCGAGATCCCGGCGTTCACGGCCGGACGGACACCGGAGTAGAACAGATCGTTCTCCAGGAAAATCTGTCCGTCCGTGATCGAGATCACGTTCGTCGGGATATATGCGGAAACGTCTCCGGCTTGCGTCTGAATGATCGGCAGCGCGGTGAGCGATCCGCCCGGCTCGTCGATCGCTCCGTGTCCTTTGATCACCTCGGCGTCTTCACTGATCTTCGCGGCGCGCTCGAGCAGGCGGCTGTGCAGATAGAACACGTCACCCGGATACGCTTCGCGGCCGGGAGGGCGTCGGAGTATGAGTGAGATCTCCCGGTACGCATCGGCCTGCTTTGACAGATCGTCGTAGATCACGAGAGTGTGCCGGCCCTCCCTGTACATGAAGTACTCGGCCATGGCGCAGCCGGAGTAGGGCGCGATGTACTGGAGCGTCGCCGGATCGGATGCGTTCGCGGCGACCACGATCGTGAAGTCCATCGCCCCCTCTTCCTCGAGGCGCGCGATGACGGAAGCCACGGTGGAGGCCTTCTGCCCAATGGCGACATAGACGCAGACTACGTCTCCACCCCGCTGGTTGATGATCGTGTCGATCGCGATCGCCGTCTTTCCCGTCCGGCGGTCACCGATGATCAGCTCGCGCTGCCCGCGGCCGATCGGAATCATCGAATCGATCGCCTTCAGCCCGGTCTGCAACGGCTCTTTCACCGGCTGTCGATACACGATTCCTGGCGCCTTGCGATCGACAACCATCGTTCCGGCGGCCTTTATCGAGCCCTTGCCGTCGAGGGGCTCGCCGAGCGGGTTGACGACCCGTCCGAGGAACTCCGGTCCGACCGGCACTTCCAGCACACGGCCTGTCCGCCGGACCATGTCGCCTTCCTTGAGCACCAGATAATCGCCCATCACGACGGCGCCGATGTTGTCCTCCTCGAGATTCAGCGCCAGAGCGGCCACCAGCTCACCGGTCTGCGAGGACTCGATCTCGAGCATTTCGTTCGCCACGGCCGAAGAAAGACCCCAGATCCGGGCCACCCCGTCCTTCACCTCGAGGACCTCGCCGACCTCCTCCATGCGGAGATCTTCCTCGTAGTGGTCGATCTGCTCGAGCAGCGCCTTCTTGATCTCGCCGGCGCGGAGCGTTGCATCAGACGTCGCCATGTTCCCTGTATTTCTGCCGTTGGGTTATCGGGGCCCGTCGGAATGTCGAGCTGTCCCGGAAGCCTCTACATCTTCGAGAAGGGCGCGTCGCATCAGCTGCAGGCTCCGACGCACCGATCCATCCAGCACCCTGTCCTTCACCCGAACCACGAGCCCACCAATGATCTCCTCGTCAGTCCGGAACTCAGCCACCACGTCTCCGTCAAGGAACCCGGACAACGCCGCTTCGAGCTCGGCGCGGAAGTCCGCGTCCGGCTCGAACGGAAGCGTCACGCTGGCGTGAACGCGACCCGTGCGCTCGTTCAGCAGTTCCCGGTAGGCCTCTTCCATCAGCAGGAGCAATCCCTGCCGCCGCTTGTCCAGCACGACCATCAGAAACGTCACCAACGGTTCCGGATACCGGTCGCCCAGTACCGACCGGAGCATGCGCTTCTTCTCCTCCGGCTCGACACGGGGCGTGTGCAGAAACGAGCGGAACGCAGAACTCTCCCGGTAGAGGGACGCGATCTCGCCAGCCATGACGAGCCACTCCTCTTCTGCCCCTTCCCGCCCGGCGAGCGCGAGCAGAGTGTCGGCGTAATTCCGCGCGACCGAGTAGCGACTCACTCGAGGCCCGCCACGAACTCGCGGACGAGACGTCGATTGCCCTCGTCATCGAGCCGCTCACGTATCAGACGCTCGGCCGCGGCGAGTGCGAGATCCACGGACTCCTGCCGCACGGTGGCGAACATGTCCTCACGTTCCCGCGCCATCTCCTTGCGCGCCCTCGCGAGCATCTGTTCGTGCTCCTGGCGAGCCTGGGCGAGAATGTCCTCGCGAAGCCGCTCACCGGCCACCCGGCCCTGGGCGAGGATCTCCTTCGACTCGCGGCGCGCCTCATCCAGCTGACGCTGGTGCTCATCGAGCAGGCGTCGCGCCTCCTCCCGGTCCGCCCGCGCCGAATCGATGGCATCCTGGATCCGTGACTGCCGCTGCTCGAGACCACTCGCGATGGCGGGGAACGCCTTCCACCAGAGCAC
>JAENXO010000217.1 GCA_016649455.1 Gemmatimonadota bacterium
GCGAAGCGGAACGATCCCGAGCACCTGATCATGGACGTGATTCCGGTGATTCCGCCGGATCTGCGCCCGCTGGTTCCGCTGGATGGCGGTCGATTCGCGACTTCGGACCTGAACGATCTGTACCGGCGCGTCATCAATCGGAACAACCGGCTGAAGAAGTTGCTCGAGATGCGGGCGCCGGAAGTAATCCTGCGGAACGAAAAGCGGATGCTGCAGGAGGCCGTCGACGCCCTGTTCGACAACGGACGCCGGGGTAAGGCGATCCGCGGACGCGGCAAGCGCCCGCTGAAGTCCCTGTCCGACATGCTCAAGGGCAAGCAGGGTCGATTCCGACAGAATCTGCTCGGCAAGCGCGTGGACTACTCCGGCCGGTCGGTAATCGTGGTCGGTCCGGAGCTCAGGCTCCACCAGTGCGGCCTGCCGAAAGTGATGGCGGTGGAGCTGTTCAAGCCGTTCATCATTCACGAGCTGGAACGGCGCGGGTTCGCCGAGACGGTCAAGCGGGCGAAGAAGCTCGTGGAGATGCTCGATCCGAAGGTGTTCGAGGTGCTTGAGGACATCATCAGGGATCACCCGGTGCTGCTGAATCGGGCGCCGACCCTGCACCGCCTCGGAATCCAGGCGTTCGAGCCGGTGCTGGTCGAGGGGAAGGCAATCCGGATCCACCCGCTGGTGTGCGCGGCATTCAACGCGGACTTCGATGGCGACCAGATGGCCGTGCACGTGCCGTTGTCCTTCGAGGCACAGCTCGAGGCGCGTATCCTCATGCTGTCCAGCAACAACATTCTGAAGCCGGCGAACGGGCGACCGATCACCAGTCCGAGTCAAGACATGGTTCTCGGCTGCTACTTCGTCACCAAGACGCCGTCGAATTTCGCCCATGCTGGCGAGTCGAACGATTTGCACCACTTCCAGAGTTTCGCGGAAGTCGAGCTGGCGATCGCCAACCAAGTGCTGCTTACGGAGCGCCGTACGCCCGACTTCCACCGTCCGATCCGCTACCTCGACGGGGATCGGTGGATCGTGACTACGGTCGGTCGAGTGATGTTCAACGCGATCCTGCCCGTCGGCATTCCGTTCGTGAATGCCACGATGGACAAGGGAACGCTGAACGACCTGGTGTTCGACATCTTCCGGATTACCGGACTGCGGTCGACGACTGATTTCCTGGACAACCTGAAGAACTTCGGTTTCCGCCACGCCACGCAGGGCGGCGTCTCGGTCGGGATGGAGGACATGGTCATCCCGGAGGAAAAAGCGAAGATCCTGGCCGAAGCACAGGGAGATGTGGACCGGTTCACGCGGGCGTACCACAAGGGCGTGATCTCGTTCGGCGAACGGTACAACAAGGTTATCGACGCCTGGACGCACGCGAACAACGACGTGGCCGACGCGATGGTCCAGGGCATGGCCAAATCGCGCGACGGGTACAACCCGATCTACATGATGTTCGACTCGGGCTCCCGTGGTTCGCGCGACCAGATCCGTCAGCTTGCGGGGATGCGTGGCCTGATGGCCAAGCCGCAGAAGAAGCTGACTGGAGGAATCGGCGAGATCATTGAGAGTCCGATCCGGGCGAACTTCCGGGAAGGACTGAGCGTTCTCGAGTACTTCATCTCGACGCACGGAGCCCGGAAGGGCCTGGCCGACACGGCGCTGAAGACGGCCGACGCCGGCTATCTGACCCGGCGCCTGGTGGACGTTGCACAGGATGTCACGATTTCGCGGGAGGACTGCGGAACCGTTCTCGGCCTCGAAGTGTCAGCGCTGAAGGAAGGCGAAGACATCATCGAGCCGCTGAAGGACCGGGTGGTGGGAACGGTGGCGCGGGAGGACGTGGTAGATCCGATCAGCGATGAGATCATCGTCAAGGCCGGTGAGATCATAAACGAGGAGGCCTCCGAGGCGATCGACGAGGCTGGACTCCAGTCGGTGAAAATTCGTTCGGTTCTCACCTGTGAGGCCAAGAAGGGACTGTGCCAGAAGTGTTACGGCCGGAATCTGGCCACCTGGAAAACGGTGGAAGTCGGCGAAGCCGTGGGGATTATCGCGGCCCAGTCGATCGGTGAGCCGGGTACGCAGCTCACGCTCCGGACCTTCCACATTGGAGGTACGGCGGCACGCATCGCGGCTCAGACGCAGCGGAAGTCTAAGCTGCATGGCACCGTGGGACTGGAGCGGATCACGGTAGTTACGAGCCCGGATGACCGGCAGGTCGTGACGAGCCGGGAAGGGCAGCTGCTGATGCGCACCGAGGGCGACCGGGTTCGGTCGCGGCTCGCCGTGCCGTACGGTGCCACGTTGCACGTGACGGATGGAATCGAGGTGGATCCGGGCGACCTGCTGTTCAGCTGGGATCCGTACTCCGAGCCGATCGTGGCCGACCACGACGGAAAGGTCGTCTACGAGGATATCGTTCCTGAGGAGACTTTCCGCGAGGAGCTCGACGAAGCCACGGGCCGGCGACAGCTGGTGATCATCGAGGACCGGGACAAGAAGCTGCACCCGCGACTCGAGATCGTCGATTCTAAGGGCAAGAAGCTGCGCGAGTTCATCGTGCCGGTCGGCGCCCAGTTGCTGGTTCATGACAAAGAGAAGGTCCAGCCCGGGGATACGCTGGCCAAGATCAGTCGCGAGGCGTACAAGACGCGCGACATCACGGGCGGTCTGCCGCGTGTCGCCGAGTTGTTCGAAGCTCGGCGCCCGAAGGACCCGGCCACGATCACCGAGGTGGATGGCCGCGTTGAATTTGGTTCAATCAAGCGCGGTAAGCGGGAAATCATCGTGACGATGGATGGCGGCGAGGAGCAGGTGTACCAGGTCCCGGTCGGAAAGCACCTTCGTGTGCACGAGGGCGACCAGGTCCGCGCCGGCGACCGGCTGTCGGAAGGCCCGGTAAACCCGCACGATATTCTACGGGTGAAGGGACCGCGTGCGGTCCAGGAATACCTGTTGAACGAGATCCAGGAGGTCTATCGCCTTCAGGGTGTGCGGATCAACGACAAGCACATCGGCGTGATCGTTCGCCAGATGCTCCAGAAAGTCCGGATCACGGATCCCGGCGATACCGAGTACCTGGAAGGCGAGCACATCGAGCGGATGAAATTCCGCGAGACCACGCGCGAAGTCATCGAGAATGGCGGCAGTCCGCCCCGCGCGGAGCCGGTGCTGCTCGGAATCACGAAGTCGAGCCTGACGACCGAGTCGTTCATCAGCGCGGCCTCGTTCCAGGAGACGACCCGGGTCCTCACGGATGCGGCGGTTCGAGGAGCGATGGACGGGCTGAAGGGACTCAAGGAGAACATCATCATCGGCCACCTCGTGCCGGCCGGAACCGGTATTCACAGGTTCCAGGAGATGGAGTTCCTCGTCGGCGAGCCGTTGCAGGAAGAGCTCGACTCGCTGCGACGGGTAGACCCCGAGCCGGAGATGGTACCGCCGGCCGGTGGACTGTTCGCCGAATTGCGGGGTGATGCCGACGCCGTGGCCGTGGTGCAGCCGGGAGTGGACGTCATCGAAGTCGTCAAGGCAGCCGATTCAGAGGCGGCGGAGGAGCAGGCTCCGACGACCTGATTTTCGGGCCAGAACAACGATTCAGGGGTCTCCGGGACGATGTCCGGGAGACCCCTGTTCGTGCCTAAGGCGACGGGGCGCGCCAGCTTGACAGCGTCCGTGCCCGCATCTACCTTCCTCGGTCTGTCGATCAGGGGATCGGCAGGTGGTTCCGCCGGGGGCGAGAGGAGTCGTCCCCGCACCTTTTTCCGCGCCTCCGGCGTCCGCGCTACGGACTGCATCGGAGACGCGGTTTTCGACGATACCCAGATGGGGGACACGGCCAGGCCATGCCCACGATCAACCAGCTAGTCCGTAAGGGACGGGTCAAGATCGAGAAGAAGCGCAAGGCGCCCGCTCTCGAAGCGAACCCGCAGAAACGCGGTGTGTGCACGCGTGTGTACACCACGACTCCGAAGAAGCCGAATTCGGCACTTCGGAAAGTCGCTCGCGTCCGGTTGACGAACGGGTACGAAGTAACGGCCTACATTCCGGGTGAAGGACACAACCTCCAGGAGCACAGCATCGTGCTGATCCGCGGAGGTCGAGTTAAGGATCTCCCTGGTGTGCGGTATCACATTGTCCGGGGCACGCTCGACGCATCGGGTGTCGCGGACCGGAAGCAGAGTCGCTCCAAGTACGGGACGAAGCGCTAGAGGAAGAACCGCGGCGAGTCCGGGAGGATGACCGGTTCGCCACTGGCGTCCGACGGCAGGCAAAGCCCGGCCCGGAAAACAGGCCGGGCATTCTGTTCAAGGAAGAGCACATGTCACGCAGGAACAGGTCGACACCGAGAGAGATTCCCGCCGATCCCAAGTACGGGAGCGGCGAGGTCACGCGCTTCATAAACGTCCTCATGCTGGACGGGAAGAAGTCGACAGCCGAGGGGATCTTTTACGAGGCAATGCGGAAGATCGAGGAGAAGACCGGCCAGCCCGGTCTGAACGTGTTCCGGCAGGCCCTGACCAACACCAAGCCGGTGCTGGAGGTGCGGAGTCGCCGGGTCGGGGGAGCGACCTACCAGGTGCCGATGGAAGTGTCTCCGCGGCGCAGGGACTCGCTCGGGCGGCGCTGGCTGATCCTCTCTGCCCGCGGCAGGTCCGGCAAGTCGATGTCTGATCGTCTGGCGGCAGAGCTGCTGGACGCGTCGCGTGGGGACGGTGGGGCCGTGCGGAAGAAGGATGAAATTCACCGGATGGCAGAGGCGAACAAGGCGTTCGCCCACTATCGCTGGTAGTCCCGGTACGGGAGAGCGGCTCCCTCTGGGCGCCGACCAGGTCCGACAGGTAGAAACGACGGATTCGAACATAGATGGCACGTAAGACACCGCTGGAGCGAGTCAGGAATATCGGCATCATGGCGCACATCGATGCCGGCAAGACGACGACGACTGAGCGCATCCTGTATTACACGGGCCGCCTGCATCGGATGGGTGAGGTGCATCACGGCGACGCCACGATGGACTGGATGGAGCAGGAGCAGGAGCGCGGGATCACGATCACGTCTGCCGCGACGACCGCGTACTGGGAGAGCGGCGACGAAGAGTACCAGATCAATATCATCGACACTCCGGGGCACGTGGACTTCACGGTCGAAGTCGAACGGAGCCTGCGTGTGCTGGACGGCGCGGTCGCGCTGTTCTGCGCGGTAGGCGGAGTCGAGCCTCAGTCCGAGACGGTGTGGCGCCAGGCGGATAAGTATCGGGTCCCGCGGATCGCGTTCGTCAACAA
>JAENXO010000422.1 GCA_016649455.1 Gemmatimonadota bacterium
AGATCCTGCCGGCGAAGCACCAAGACAACAGACGATCGGGAATCCGTTCGCGCTCGAAGGCACGGGCCTGCACAGCGGTCAGCCGGCAAACGCCGAGGTGCGCCCTGCCGACGCCGATACTGGAATCGTATTTCGCCGGTCGGACCTCCGTGGAGAGCCCACCATCAAGGCAGATGTCGATCTCGTATCGGGCGTCGAGTGGGAGACGGTATTGGGACCGGAAGGTGGATCCGTCCGCACCGTCGAACATCTTCTCGCGGCGCTCGCCGCGCATGATATCGACAACGCCGAAATCCTGCTTCGAGGATCCGAGCCCCCTGCTCGCGATGGAAGCAGCGCCGACTGGTGCGAAGCGATCGAGAAGTCCGGGATTGTGCAGCAGGATGCCGAAGCATCTTCGATCGAAATTCGCGAGGCCTTCAGCGTGGAGGATGGGCCTTCCCGATACACCGTATCACCATACGATGGCTACCGGGTGAGCGCGGGAATCGATTTCGAGCATCCAGTAATTCGACGCCAGTTTGCCTCGGCCGAGATCAACGCCGAGACGTTCTGCGCGGACGTCGCACCGGCGAGGACGTTCGGGCTGCAGAGCTGGGCCAAGGACCTGCACGCTCGAGGCCTGGCCCTCGGAGCGAGCTTGCAGAACACGATCGCCCTGACCGATGATGGAATCGCGGACGGAATCGAGCTGCGGTTTGTCGATGAATTCGTACGACACAAGATCATCGACATCGTGGGCGATCTGGCCCTGGCCGGATGTCGCCTCCGGGCGCACGTAGTGGCCGAACGTCCCAGCCACCGCGGAAACGTGATGGTCGCACGTCGTCTTCGCAGGTTGCGATTCAAACCCTCCGACGGAAGCCCGGTGCTCGAGGCGGAGCGCATTTTCGACTTCCTGCCACACCGGTATCCATTCCTGCTTGTCGATCGGATTCTGGAGTTTGAGCCGGGTCGCAGGATCCTGGGGCTGAAGAATGTCACGATCAACGAGCCGTTCTTCAACGGCCACTTCCCGGGTCATCCTATCATGCCCGGTGTGCTGATCGTGGAGGGGATGGCCCAGACGGGCGGACTCCTGATGATGAACGAGGTGTCCGACGCGGCCAGCAAGGTGGTCTATTTCATGTCGATGAACGACGTGAAATTCCGGCGTCCGGTGCATCCCGGAGATCAACTCCTGTTTGATGTGGAGATGCTGCAGTTTCGCGGCCGGGTGTGCAGGATCCGCGGGGTCGGCACGGTAGGTGGGCAGGTTGTCGCCGAGGCTACCCTCATGGCCCAGGTAGTCGATCGGTGAACGGCGACGCCGATCTGACAGGCGGGCTCGTGCATCCTACGGCGACCGTGCACCCCGACGCCCGGCTCGACCCGAGTGTGTCGGTGGGACCCGCGACGGTAATCGGGCCACGGGTCGAGATCGCAGCGGGAGTGCGTATCGGCGCCCATGTGCTCATCGATCGCGACACCCGGATCGGGGAGGGTTGTCGCGTGTTCAATGGCGCGAGCGTCGGTACCGATCCGCAGGATCTGAAGTATGCCGGCGAGCCGACCCGTCTCGAGATCGGCGAGCGAACCACGATCCGGGAATTCTGCACGGTCAGCCGGGGAACGGCTGCAACCGGAGTTACCCGGATCGGATCGGACAGCCTGCTCATGGCCTACACCCACGTCGGGCACGACTGCGTCATCGGGGATCGGGTCGTCCTGGCCAACCTCGCGCAACTCGGTGGCCACGTGGAGATCGGAGACTTTGTGATCTTCGGGGCCATAGTGGGAGTGCACCAGTTCACGCGGATCGGAGCTCACGCGTTTGTCGGGGGCATGTCGAGGGTGACGCAGGATGTCCCGCCGTATCTGCTGCTCGTCGGCAACCCGTGCAGGGCACGCGGTATCAACGTCGTGGGGTTGCAGAGACGCGGGTTCGAGAAATCCTCGATTGATGCGCTCCGGGCCGCGTTCCGTGACCTGTTCCGGACCCGGACCCTGAACCTCGGTCAGGCGCTCGACGAACTCGAATCGCGAAGTGACCTGGAGCCCGAAGTGCTGTCGCTGATCGAGTTCATCCGCGCGAGCAAGAGAGGGATCCTCACGTGACGGATCTTCGCTTCGGGGTGGTCGGGGTCGGACGGCTCGGCAGCGCTCATGCGAGAATTCTCGGAGAAATGCCGGGCGTCGAGCTGGTCGGCGTGCACGACAGCGATCAGGCTCGCGCTCGAACGGTCGCGGAGACCGTCGGGACGAGTCATTTCGAACAGAGCGACGACCTGTTCTCCTGTACGGATGCGGTGATCGTGGCCGTCACCACTTCGGCTCATCACCTCATGGCAAAGGCGGCACTGGAGTCCGGTTGCCACGTCCTGGTCGAAAAGCCCCTCACGCCTTCTCTGGAGGAGGCTGACGAGCTCGTGGACCTGGCCGAAGCCCGAGGGTTGTTTCTGGGGGTCGGCCACGTCGAACGGTTCAATCCAGCGATTCGAGCCTGCCGTCCGTATCTGAACGACCCTCGCTTCCTCGCCTGCCAGCGCCTGGCGACATTCCAGCCGCGTGGCACCGATGTGCCGGTGATGCTCGACCTGATGATACACGACATCGACCTGGTGCTGGGCCTGGTGGAGAGTGAGGTCGAGTCCGTGCACGCCATCGGTGTGCCGCTCCTCACCGATTCCGTCGACATGGCCAACGCCCGGATCGTGTTCCGCAACGGGGCGGTAGCGGACATCAGCGCAAGTCGGGCGTCGGCAGAGCGGACCCGGCAGCTGAGGCTGTTTCAGCCATCGGGCTACTTCAGCCTCGACCTGGCGACGGGGCAGGGGGAGTTCCTGCGTCGACGGGAGGGTGTGGATGCAGCCGCTCTA
>JAENXO010000006.1 GCA_016649455.1 Gemmatimonadota bacterium
CGGCATGCCGTGCGTCGTGTACATGGGCGAAGTCGACGTGGCCCGCCAGGCCCCGAACGTTCAACGGATGAAGCGCCTCGGTGCGGAGGTGATCGAAGTCCGAAGCGGAGACCGTACGTTGCGCGCGGCGATCGACGAGGCCCTGCGCGACTGGGTTTCCGACCCCGGTGAGACCTTCTATCTGCTCGGCTCCGCCGTCGGCCCGCACCCCTACCCGTGGCTCGTGCGTGAACTGCAGTCGGTGATCGGGCGGGAGGCGAGGGCCCAGATGCTGGAGCACGCGGGAACCCTTCCGGACCTGACGGTCGCCTGCGTGGGCGGCGGCTCCAACGCGATCGGTCTGTTCCACCCGTTCCTCGCGGATCCGACCGTGCGGCTGCTCGGTATCGAGGCCGGAGGTACCGGCGCGGAGATCGGAAACAATGCCGCGACCGTGACGCACGGAAGGCTGGGGGTGCTGCACGGGAGCCGCTCTCTGCTGCTCCAGGACGAGCACGGCCAGGTCCAGGAGACGCACTCGATTTCAGCTGGACTCGACTATCCGGGGGTCGGCCCCGAGCACTCGTTCCTCCGCGACATTGGTCGAGTGGAGTATGAGTCGATCGACGACGAACAGGCGCTGGAGGCACTGGACGAATGCAGCCGGCTGGAGGGAATCCTCCCGGCGCTCGAGAGCGCCCATGCCCTGGCCGGCGCGCGGCGGACCGCCGCTGTGAGGCCGGGTTCCGTGATTCTCATCGGCCTGTCCGGCAGGGGAGACAAGGACCTGGAGATCCTCGCCGGGCATTCCGCGGTCGCCGGGGGGTCGTCGTGAGCGGCGTCATCGGGACCAGTGCTGAATCCCGACCGGAGCGATCTGCGGATCGGGCGCCGGGCGGCCGCGTCGAATCAGCGATCCGCGCGGCGAACCTGGACGGACGTCCGGCGCTGACGGCGTTCCTCACCGCGGGTTACCCGCACCGGGACCGGTTTGTGGACACGCTCCGGTCCGTCGCGACCGAAGCCGACGTGGTCGAGATCGGTGTTCCGTTCTCCGATCCGATGGCCGATGGCGTCACGATCCAGCGGGCCAGTCGGTCCGCACTCGAGTCCGGAGTCACCCTCCCCTGGATTCTGTCAGAGATCGAACGGGCGGCCGTTCAGACTCCCGTAGTGCTGATGAGCTACCTGAATCCCCTGCTCGCGTTCGGATTCGACAGGCTCGCCCGGCAAGCCGCGGATGTCGGAGTCGATGGCTGCATCATCCCGGACCTTCCATTCGAGGAGTCGTTGGAGGTCCTGGATGTGCTCGAACCGCTCGGGGTCGGCGTGGTCCAGTTCGTCACGCCGGTCACGCCCGACGAACGCCTGGCCACCCTGTGCGCCCGCAGCCGCGGGTTCGTGTACGCCGTGACCCGGACCGGTACCACGGGCGGGACGTTCGACCCGGACGGCGCTGCGATGATGCTCGAACGAGTCCGGAGCAACTCGCCGCTTCCGGTGCAGGTGGGGTTCGGCGTGCGCGAGCCTGCGCAGGTTCGGGTGATGGCGCCACACGTGGATGGACTGATCGTCGGAAGCGCCCTCGTCGAACGCCTGGAATTGGACGAGGATCCCGTGCCATTCCTGCGGTCCCTGCGGAACGCAGCCTTGCCGGATGGACACCCTTCGACCGGAGATGCTCGATGATCGCCGTGCTGTCACCCGACTGTTCCCTGCGGGACAAAGCCGAAGTCGTGCGCCTGGTGGAGGGATACGGCCTCAGAGTTCAGGTCAGTGAAACGGACGAGGCGAGTCTCGTGGCCGTGATCGGACAGGGCGGAGAGGCGATCGCCGAGGTCCTCCGGACGCATCACGCGGTGCGTGAAGTGAGGACGGATGCCCCTCCCTACACTCTCGTGGCGCGAGAGCAACGGCCGGAAGGAAGCAGGATCCGGATCGACGGGTTCGTGATCGGAGGTGACGAGATCGTCGTCATGGCCGGACCGTGCGCTGTCGAGTCGCGCGACGGAATCCTGGCCGCCGCACGGGCCGTGGCGGCCGGCGGCGGGCGAATCCTGAGAGGCGGAGCGTTCAAGCCGCGGACCTCGCCGTACAGCTTCCAGGGGCTCGGAGAGGAAGGCCTGGAATTGCTCGCGGAAGCGCGGGCGGAAACCGGGCTGAGCGTGGTGACCGAGGTCGTGGCGACGGCCGAAGTTCCGGTCGTGGCCGAACTGGCCGACGTCCTGCAGGTAGGCGCCCGCAACATGCAGAACTTCCGTCTGCTGTCCGCGGTCGGGGAACAGCCGAGACCGGTTCTTCTGAAGCGCGGCATGATGGCTACGATCGAAGAACTTCTGCTTGCCGCCGAGTACGTCGTCACCGCCGGCAATCCCCGGGTAATGCTGTGCGAACGCGGGATCAGGACCTACGAGACGGCGACCCGGAATACGCTCGACATCGCCGCCGTCCCCGTGCTTAAGGAACGCACTCACCTGCCGGTCATCGTCGATCCGAGTCACGCGGCCGGACGGCGAGAGATCGTGCCGGCGCTCGCCAGGGCGGCGATCGCGGCGGGCGCGGATGGACTGATCGTGGAGGTCCACCCCCGGCCTGAAGAGGCTCTGTCCGACGGGCGTCAGAGCCTCGATCCGGAGGGATTCGTTCTGCTGATGGAGGAGCTCAGGTCTATGGCTGCGGCCATCGGGCGCCACGTGGCACCCGCACCGGGAGCCGTCGTGCCCGACACTCCGGAGCCGGCGAACTCCCCCGCGATCAGGGGTAGCCGGTAATTACGACTCCGCCGCCGTATCCCGGGTACCGGCCGGGATATGCCGCCGGATACCCGTAGGGCCCGCGATAACCGCCGTACGGACCATAGCCGCCGTAACCGCCGCTCACGTAGACGCCGGTCGTCACACCGCTTCCGTAGCAGCCCCCGACAAGGACCGGGAGCCCGACCACCAGGACGGCGATGATCGCCAGCCGCCTGACAAGCCGCCTGCCGCGGCCGATCATCGGTCACCTCCCGGCGCAGACGGCCGAGGCCACTGCTGCAGCCCGAGCACGGCTCCCGCCGGATCGACGACGATCGCCGCATCATGCCGCCCCACTACGTCGGGACTGACGATCACCCGACCGCCCAACTGCTCGACGATTTTGACTGACGCATGGACGTCCTTGACGGCCACGAACGGCAGCCAGTGCGGGTTCGCCTCGTCGAACGGCAACTGCATCATTCCCGCCTTCTTCTCGCCATCACGACTCAGAATCAGGTAGGCGGATCCGGAATCCCCGTCGCTCGAGGCGGCGGATGCATCTTCCTCGGCGCTGCGCGATTCCCGGACCTCGACTCCATAGTCGAGCAGCTCTGAGTAGAATTCGCGCGCCGCGCCCAGGTCGCTCGTCCACAGTTCGATCCAGAGCCACTCGCCAGGTTGTCTGGCCTCGGGTGATCGCCGTGCTCCGTCCCCGGTAGAGGATCGAAGCAGTACCAGGGCCGTGCCCTGCGGGTCCGCGATCACCGAGTACCTGCCTCGATCCGGAAGCTCGCCCGGCTCGAGGATGACGGATCCGCCGGCGGCCACGGCGGCAGACGTGATCCCGTCCACGTCGGTTACGGACACCGAGCTCAGCCAGAGCGCTCGGTGGTCGGCGGTATCGGCCTCCTCCGCGACCGACACGCCGCCGATCACCCGGCCGTCGTGCAGGATGGACAGGTATCTGCCCGATCCGTCGGTCGCCTCGAGGTTCCAGCCAAACAGTTCACCGTAGAACGAACGGACGGCATCGGCATCGTCGACCAGCAGGTCGAACCAGACGAACGACCCGGGGCGGTATACCGGTGACTCGCCCGGCGCTACGGCCGGTACGAGTGGCCGAACCTCCGCCTGCGATCCCGACGAGCAGGCAAGGCCGAGCCCCGCGATGCACAGCATGCCCGTTCGGACGGTCCGACGACTGGATGAGTTCAGATTCAGGTGCAATGCGTCCCTCGATTTCGGTTCCCTGTTATTCGATCCGCGAACAGTGCGGTCGTGGGGCCGGACAAGCCGAGCCCGATACTCGAACCCATTATACTCACCATTGATCCGGGCCGGCACAAACCCCTGCTTGCCGACGCTCAGTTCCCGTGGACATCTTCGACCGAACCAGAATCCGGAGATTCGACTCATGCCACCACGCCGGGATTCCGTCCAACGACGTCTTTGCCGTGCCGCTGTCTGCGCCGTCTCGCCGCTGGTCATCGCGATGGGCTGGCCGGCCGCGGCGCTGTCCCAGGAGCCAGCGGAAGCGGTGGCCCAGGAGCCAGCCGCCGAAGTGGATGTCAGGCTCATTGCCGTAGGAGACGTGATGCCGGGCACCCTGTTTCCGGACGCCGGATATCTCGATCCCCGCCTGGAGGGCGATGCGGGGCCCGAGGCAGTGCTCGGAGCGGACCTGGTCGATCTCCTGCGCTCGGGGGACGTCGTGTTCGGCAACATGGAGGGCGTGCTGTGGGACGAGGATGTTCCCCCATCCAAGTCCTGCCGGGATCCGAAGCTGTGCTACGTATTCCGCAGTCCCGAACGTTACGCCGGGCTGCTGGCCCGGACCGGATTCACCGTGATGGCTCTGGCCAACAACCACAGCGGCGACTGGGGACCCGAGGGACGCAAAGCGACGATGGCTGCGCTGGCCCGCAGTGACATGGCATACGCCGGCCTCGAGGTTGCCGATGCGAGGACCGCAACGCTCACCCTGGACTCGGGCGTCCGGGTCGGTGTAGCTGCCTTCGCCCCGAACCGCGGCACCCTCAATCTCAACAACCTCGATGCCGCGCTGCGGGTGGTCCGCTCACTGGCAGAGGAGCACGACGTGGTGCTCGTGTCGTTTCACGGGGGAGCAGAAGGGGCCAGCTACACCTCGCTGCCGAAGGAGGAAGAGACGTTCCACGGCGAGAATCGGGGCGACGTGTACGCGTTCGCGCATGCCGTGGTGGACGCCGGGGCCGACGTCGTGATCGGGCACGGACCGCACGTCCCGCGGGCCATCGAGGTCTACGAGAACCGGTTCATAGCCTACAGCCTGGGAAATTTCTGGACCTACGGGAGATTCAATTTGAATGGCCCGAACGGTCTCGCCCCGGTCGTCGATCTCGTGCTCGCCCCTGACGGAGGTCTTCGATCTGCCCGCATTCACAGCGCCCGCCAGCAAGGCCTGGGGGGACCGAGGCTGGACCCGACAGGCGGTGCGCTCGCGTTGATCTCTGAGCTCACGGCCAGTGATCTGGGAGATGTGGGGATCAGGTTCGAGCCTGACGGGACCGTTCGCTGGCCCGAAATCGAATGAGTCGGGTTGTCCGGCAGGCGGTCAGGCTCCGAGGACGAATAGTCCCAGCGTAAGCAGGAACAGGGCGAGACCGATCACCAGTGTGATCACCCATCGACGCTTACGGTTCGTGTCCAGGGTGCTTCCCCAGGCGAGCCGCATCGCCTGCTGCACGTCTGCAGGCCGCGTATCCGGGAAACTGCGCTGATAGTCCACGATCACCTGGCTGATCCGTTCGCTCAGATCGAGCGCGCGACGGGTGGCCTTCTGAGGTGTACCGGTACCTGAGGTCGATGTCGGAATGTACGTCATCGTCTGATCTCACTGGACAGAATAGGACTGCCGAAACAAGGCCAGCACAGGCATTCCTGCATTATGCGCGCCGCACGAGAATTCGAAACTCCAGGGGCGAGCGCGTCGTAGAGATCAACGGATTCGCAGGTTGCCTCATTCCCCGGAACGGAGAGATCTCCGTGCACTGCGTTCGCCTGATTTCGCCGTGTGTCGCACTCCTCGTCATGGCCCTTCCCACTGGACTGATCCCCACCGTTCACGCCCAGGAATCAATCGACTCTGGCGGCGGATCGAGTCTGGACCTGGGCATTTCCGGTGTCGGCATCAGCTTCGGCAGCGCACCCCGATGGACGGGCCTGCGCTTCAACTGGAGAGATAGGTACCTGGAACGCATCGACGGCTTGAACGTCACGCTGTGGAAGCCGGGAGAGCAGGTGGGCGGCTCGGTAAACGGGGTAGCGCTCGGACTGGGCCCACGAGCCGGAACCCTGCGAGGAGTGTCGATCGGGCTGCTCGGGGTGCAGCCTGAACGGGCCGCTTACGGCGTGACGATTGGTGGACTTGGCGTCGTCGCGGACGGTTCGGTGACCGGCCTGAACGTCGGCCTGCTGGGAATCGTGACCGAGGGGAGGGCCGACGGACTGTCCATCGCCGGTCTGGGACTCGTGACCGAGGGTGGCGCTCTGGGGATCAACCTCGCCGGCCTCGGAGTGGTGTCGGAGGGAACCTTGGCCGGCATCAACCTCGCGGGCCTCGGACTCGTCGCGGAACGAGGGATTCACGGACTGAACGGTGCCCTGCTGGGGGTGGTGACGGAAGGCGAGCTGCGCGGGATCACGGTCACCGGCCTCGGAGCCGTGGCCGAGGGCGACATGGTCGGACTTACGGTCGGAGGACTCGGAGTTGTCTCTGATCGCGCCATCCGGGGCATCGCGGCGGCCCTGTTAAAGGTCGATACGCAGGATCTGCAGGGCGTGAGCGTCGCAGGTTGGACGCGCGTCCGGCACGCCCAGCGCGGACTGTCGATCGGACTGTTCAACCAGGCCGAGGAACTGCATGGAATCCAGCTCGGACTGCTGAATTTCGCCGGAAACAACCACGGGCTGGCCCGCTGGCTGCCAATCATCAATCTGCACTTGAATTGACCAGCCCATTGCCTATGTGCTGATGGGGACATTTGTTCCCCGGTTATCTTTGTACGACAAAGTACTTGACACCTCCGGATCTGCGTCCGATACTCGTGTCATGAGTCTCGACCGGACTCACGACGGGCCCTATCAGCCAGGTTCCTCGGCGAACGCAGCGAGACCCGGAGATTCGAATGGCAAATGGAGACAGGAGACCGGCGATCGACGCTGCCTCGAGGGCCGTCCGACTTGATTCATTGATCCATGAACGAGTACGCCTCGGAATCCTGAGTGCGCTCGCGGCTGCCGACCGACTGTCGTTCACCGAGTTGCGCGACGCGCTGGGCGTCACCGATGGAAACCTCAGCGTGCATGCGCGAAAATTGGAGGACGCGGGCTACCTCGAATGTCAAAAGGGATTCGACAGGCGGATCCCCCGCTCCGAGTACCGACTGTCGACGAAGGGCCGCGCGGCGTTCGCCAGCTACCTGTTTCAGCTCGAATCCGTGATTCGGGCGGCACGACATGGCTGAACGGCGTTGCGGGCAGGCGCCGGGAGATGTGCGGGAGCCCTCCCGGAATTCCTACCAGGTGAGCCCGAGAACACCGCACAGGTAGGCCGGAAGAGGCGCGGCGGAGCGACAAAGTTCGACGTACTCATCCAGGAAGTCCGGGCGGCAGACCTGCTCCTCGCTCAGTGGAACCGAGACGACGTAGTCCTTCAGCTTGAGTTCGCCCGCCAGCACGTGCTCCGGCGCGTAGCCCCGGGGAACCCTCTTCAAAGCCTCCCCCCCGAAACTCCAGCCGGCCGCCTCGACCGCACCGCGCATCCCGGTCCACCCATCGGGGTCATCGTCCATTGCCTGCCGGACGGCGTCGAGCTCCGGTCTCGCGGGCCGCCAGATCCCCGCCGCGGCCAGCACGTTTCCCGGCTCGAAATGGAGATAGAAGCCGGGGGCGTGCACGTCCTTTGCCGCCTCGTGGCGGAACTGGAGTGCTGCCCAGTTCTTGTAGGGACTCTTGTCCTTCGAGAACCGGACGTCCCGGTGAATTCGGAACAGAGAGCCGCCCTGCTTCTTCGGGATCGCCAGGATCGAAGGGCTGATCTCGGCAAGCGGCTCCTGCAGCGAAGCCGTGAACGCCAGGAGCGGTTCCCTGACGTGGCGCTCGTAGCGGGCCTGGTTGCTCTCGAACCAGGCCCGCTCGTTGTTGGAACGCAGATCTTCGAGGAAACTGAACAGCTCCGGCGTGATTCCGTGTGCTTCGCTCATCCGCAATTCCCTCAGAACAGGATTCCTCCCGTGACCACGAACTGCTCCACCCCCTCGATCGTGAACTTCGTCTCCACGAAGGGCATGATCGATCCGGCATCGAAGCGGACTCCACCGAGCAGGTTCAGGCCCGGATCGGTGTCGCTGAATCCGTCTGACGAAGCGTGTCCGATATTCAGACCACCACCAGCATACGGCGTGACGGTCGGGGCGCTCTGGATGTCGAAATTGTAGATCAGGTTCCCGTTGATCTCCCAGTACTCGGTCGGACCGTCCGGAAAGTAATAGTCGAAAGAGGCGATGATGGTCAACGGCGAGTTGCTGAAACCGAACTCCGCGCGGGCGCCGAGTCCCAGGTCGGTATCCGTCCCGAGGCTGATTTCGGGTCCCCAACGAAAGGCCTGGGCAGATGCCGACTCGACTCCCACCAGGCAAAGCATGACGGCCGCGGTGAACAATATCTTCCTCATTTTGAGTCCCCCGTGTCAGAGAGTTTTCCGCCCGCAATCGGTACGGGCGGGACGTGGACTCGAGTGTAGAGAGCAAGACCGGGACCGAACCGGACCGGTCGGATGACCAATCGCACAATTCATTATATCGCAAACAGATGCGGAGACAACCATGGGAGCTGACGCCGTTTTCTGGCGCCCGGGTGGGAGCCCGGACGCCAGAAAACCTTGCGGTTTACTGCTCGGCGCGCTCGAATTTGATCGGATCGTAGAACTTCACCGTCAGAGACTCCACCGCTCCATCCTGCCCGAGTGAGAACTGCAGAAACGTCATCGGCTCCATGTCGAAGATCGGGTGGCGCCAGTGGACCCGGAATACGTCGTGGTTCCAGTGTTCAAGATCGCCCAGGTGCCTCGGGTTGTAGTCGAACACCAGCTGACCGTCTTCCATCCGGACCTCTGCCGGTCCGGACAGCTCGTCCTCGTACGACCCGGTGTAGGCTTCGAGATCGAGCGACGGCGTCGTGTCCGGGATCCGGCTGGCCTGGAACTCAGCCTCGGTTCGGGCAGTGCGCTCCTCGCCCTGTTCCACGATCCCGCGATACACCGAATTCCAGTCGCGCTCCGGCTCACCGAGCAACGCGTCGAGAATCGTGTATGTGATGGCACGGGTGGGAGCCGACGGCGCGTAGTTGGTCAGGACCACCACGCCGATCCCCTCCTCGGGAAGCAGCGTCTGCAGGGAGATCATCCCGGTGAGCCCGCCGCTGTGCGTCACGACCTTCCGTCCCCTGTACTCTCCGATGAACCAGCCGAAGCCATATCCGCTGAATCGCTGACCGAGGTTGGCCTCGGCCCACGGCGAAACACCGAGCGGATATTGGACCGACTGCATCGCGCGAGCGGCTCGTTCAGAGAAGATGCGCGTCCCGTCCACCTCTCCCCCGTTGAGGTTCGCCCGCATCCACTGCGCCATATCCAGCACATTCGAGTTGAGCGCGGCAGCGGGCGCTACTCCGCGGACATCGTCGTACTCTACCGGCATGAGCTCGCCGCCCACCTTCTCATGGGCCGACGCGACGTCCTCGATTCCAGCGAGTGCCGCCAGCGTCGTGCTGCTGCCAGTCATCCCGAGAGGGCCGAGGATGCGCTCCTGCATCAGTGCATCCCAGTTCTGCCCTGCGGCTGCCGCCGCTACCTGGCCGGCGACGAGATACATCAGGTTCTGGTAGTGGAACGAGGCCCGGAACGCGCCCGCCGGCTCAAGCCAGCGGATCCTCCGTACGACTTCATCGCGAGGCAGATCCTGACCGATCCACAGGTGATCGCCGCCAAACGTCGGAAGGCCGCTCCGGTGAGTCATCAGGTCCTGGATCTGGATCTCCTGCGTGATCCACGGATCGTGCATCCGGAACTCCGGCAGGTGGTCAATCACCCGATCGTCAACCGACAGCTTTCCCTCTTCCTGCAATTGCGCGAGCAGCGCCGCGGTGAACGCCTTCGTGTTCGACGCTACCGCGAAACGCGTTTCGGGCCCCACGGGACCCGGCTCGCCGAGGGTCCGAACGCCATATCCGCGGGCGAATACGATCGAGTCGTTCTGCACCACGGCTACGGCCACACCCGGAGTCGTCCAGTCCGCGAGCAGCGTCTCGATTCCGGCGTCGATCCGGTCCCAGTCTACGGTCTGGGCAGGGGCCGCGAATGGTACGAAAAGGGCGAGTGCGGACAGTGCCAGGACAGCGCGACTGAAGCGGCGAAATGTGGTGGCGCGGCCGGCAACGGCGGCAAACTTGTGAACCATATTCAACTCCAATTGAGGTCAGGACGGAACATAGCGTTGCTTGCGGCCTGCGCACGTGGGCGACCCACCTCGCGGGCTACGGGTGTCCGGCCTACATTCGGGCCGATAACAGCCCGGACGACGGGCGTCCGAAACTCAGGGAACCGACATCCATGCGACCTGTGAAGCGCTCTGGAACCACGCCGATTCTCCTCGCTGCGGCCGCGTTCACGATCGCCGCCTGCAGTGGCGAAAGCCACGCGATCTACGTCGACGCAGGCTGTGTAGAATGTCACGGCGATAACCTGCGCGGCACTCCGAGTTCGGGCCCGACGCTCAAAGGCACCCGGAAAAACTGGGACGAAGAAGCTCTGCTTCTGTACTTCCGGAATCCGGATAGCGTGGCAACTTCGATTCCGCGGCTGTCGGAGTTGCGGGAGATCTACGGCGAAGGAATGCCGCCGCTCAAGATGGCCGACCCGATCGCCAGGGAAAAGCTCGCCCGGTACGTGCTGCGATGACGCCGGCCGCGGTCACGCTTTCGGCTGTCGTTCCCACCAGATGTCGGGATCGGCCGGTGGCACTCGCGCCTCAGCCGGGTAGCCCAGTCGTTCCAGTTCCGCGATGATCTCGGCCACCGCCCCGGGAACCGCCGCACGCACCACGTCCGTCAGACCGACGCCGTAGTCCACCCTCTCCGGGATCACGCCGATCACGTACACCTCGGGCGGAGTTTCTCCCTGGAGCTCCAGTACGAGCAGAGTCTCTTTGAGGCCCGGATCGTGGGGAGTGATTCGCTGGGCCGGTGGATGCTTCAGGACGTCGTCCCGCCGGTACGTTCGCAGCTCTCCGCTGCTGCCATCGGATCGAACCGTGTCGACGATGATCAGGGCGCCCGAGTCCTCCAGGATCGTGCTCAGCTCCATGCCCGGAGTGCCCGCGTCGAGGATCTCGACTTCCGGCGGAAAGACGTACGCCGCCTCGAGCACCTTGATGACGTACGGACCCAGTCCATCGTCCGCCATCAGGATGTTCCCGAGGCCGAAAACGGTCACCGCCGGCACGGTGGGACCTCCCCTCCGGGCCGGCGGTGGTCGGCGGCGCCCGTGAGCCTGCCGGGCGCCACCGTGGAGTGCGGGGCGATCAGAGCGCCCGCACTTTCGCGATCTCGTTCCCGTCGACGTCGAGGGTATGGATCGCGCACGCGAGACACGGATCGAAGGAGTGTACAGTCCGAAGCACCTCCAGCGGTCTCTCGGCGTCCGCCACGGGGTTGCCGAGCAGCGAAGCCTCGTAGGGCCCGATCTGTCCGCCTGCATCCCGCGGGCTCGCGTTCCAGGTCGTCGGGACGACGGCCTGGTAGTTCTTGATCTTGCCGTTCTCGATCACCACCCAGTGCGACAGCGCACCGCGCGGGGCCTCGTGGAATCCGAATCCGCGCTGCTCGCCTCTCGGGAACACCGGCGCGTTGAAGATATCGGTGTCTCCGCTGCCGATGTTCTCGACCAGCAGACCCCAGTGCTTCAGCGCCAGGTCTCCGATGATCGCGCAGCGCAGCGCCCGGGCCGCGTGCCGGCCGAGCGTCGACTGCACGTGCCCGACTCCGACGTTGACACCGGTGCGGCTGCTGAGCTCCGACAGCGCCGTGTCGACCCACTTCACGGTGAGTTCGTGACCCTGCGCGTAGCCCACCAGGATCTGGGCCAGCGGCCCGACCTGCATCGGCTCACCGGCAAAGCGCGGCGACTTCACCCAGCTATACTTTCCGTCGTCCTGGAAGTCCGTGTAGTTCGGGACGGTCTCCCCGTCGTACGGATGCCGGGAATCGCTTCCATCGTACCACGAATGGGCGATCGATTCCTCGACGTTGTCACGGAAGTACTCGTCACCGAACCGTGAAATCGGCTTCACGGTCGAGACGTCCCCGTTCATTATCGTGCCGCCCATCAGGTCGAACTGGGTGCCCGCCGTGTCCAGTGGCAGATCGGGAACCGCCAGGTAGTTCTTCACACCCGCCCCGTAACCGAGCCACTCGGGATACAGGGAACCGATGGCCAGGATGTCCGGGATGTAGACCTGTTGCACGAAAGCGAGGACCTCGTCGAGCAGGTCCTTGATCTGGTACAGCTTCGTCATGTTCAGCGTCGCCTGGTTGTCCAGGTTGATCGCGTTCACGACGCCGCCAACGGCGAGGTTCTGAATGTTCGGCGTCTTCGACCCGAGGATCGTGACGATCTGGTTCGCCTTCCGCTGGTAGTCGAGCGCCTGCAGATAGTGATTCACTGCCAGCAGGTTCACTTCCGGCGGCAGCTTCATCGCCGGGTGGCCCCAGTAGCCGTTGGCGAAGATGCCGAGCTGTCCGCTCGCCACGATGCTCTCGAGCTTCGCCTTGGTCGCGCGCATCGACTGCACGCTGTTATACGGCCACGGCGACAGGCTCTCGGCGAGGCGCGACGTCGCCACCGGATCCGCTTGCAACGCAGACGTGATGTCGACCCAGTCGAGCGCAGACAGATGGTAGAAGTGAACGATGTGATCGTGCATCGCATGCGCGATGAGGATCATGTTGCGGATGTACTGCGCGTTCATTGGGATTTCGAGTCCGAGCGCGTTCTCGACCGCGCGGACCGAGGTGATCGCGTGCACCGTGGTGCACACCCCGCAGAACCGCTGGGTGAACAGCCACGCGTCACGCGGATCCCTTCCCTGCAGGATGATCTCGATTCCCCGCCACATCTGGCCCGACGCCCAGGATTTCTGGACCGTGCCGCCGTTCACCTCCACGTCGATGCGGAGGTGTCCTTCAATACGGGTGACCGGGTCTACGACGATGCGTGCCATGTCTCACTCCTCAGGTGGGCAGGGCCGCGGAAGGACGGCCGGTCAGAATCGGGAATCGTTTGATGATGTACATGAACGCCGCGATCTCGGCGGCGATGAACCCCACAGTGACGAAGATCTCGAACAGCGAGGGGAAATAGTAATTCCAATGGTCGCCCGGCTGGAACGCGAACCAGTAGGCCGAAAACCGGAGAAGCATTCCACCCGTGATGATCAACCCGGCCGACATGAACAGCCGGCCGCGATCCTTGTCCGAGCGAGCCGGCCGCAGCATGAGGATGATCGCGGGAACGAGGAACAGCAGGACCTCCAACCAGAATAGGATACTGTACAGATCGAATTCCAAGGCGTAGCCGAGCTTTCCAGTCCCGACGATGTTCATCAGCCGGATCCCGACCCACACCAGGAGCACGACCGCGATAGTCCCGGACAGGGCGCTCAGTATCGAGGTTTCCCGGTACCGGTGATAGACGGTGCGCGACCACATGGTTTCCAGCACGATGATTCCGTACCCCATCGCCATACTCGAGATGAGGAAGAAGAACGGCAGCCAGCCCGTGTGCCACAGCGGGTGGAGCTTGGGGCCGGCAAGCAGAATCATCGAGCCGAGGCTTGACTGGTGCATGGCAGGAAGCAGGATCCCCAGCGCGATCAGCCACGGCATCGCCCTCATCAGGATCGGGGTCCACTTCTTCGCGAACTGCTGGAGCCTCGGCTTGTCGTCCTCCTGCTCCCAGCGTTCCATGAACACGGGAGCCAGTTCGATCCACAGGACCGCCGCGTACAACATGGCGCAGAGCCCAACCATGAGTTGAAGAGAATCAAGATTCCAGGTCCAGAAGAAAATCGGGAGCTTCCACGTCAACCATGGCCGCCCGAGGTCGGCGATCACGCCGAACAGATCGAGCGTGTAACCAAGCGCGGCCGTTAGAATCGCCGCCCGGACCAGTGGATGGTACTTCCCCTTATTGAACACGTAGACCAGGAGCGCGATCGAGTAACCGCCGCAAGCCAGGGCCGTCCCCGTGACGACGTCGAACGCGATCCAAAGTCCCCACGGATGCCCGTCGCTCATGTTAGTGACCGGGCCGAGGCCGACGATGAACCGGTAGACCAGCATGACCGCGGTGGTCCCCGCGAGCGTGAGGCATATCTTCATGACCGGGGTCATGATCGGACCACCGATCGGGGTTGGCTTTCCGTGCTGGTTGTTCACGCGCCCACCTCCTCACCGGCCTTGTCGTACTGCCGGCGCGATCTCCACACGAGGCCCGCGATGACGCCGTACACGGCGACGGGAGCAATGAACCCCTTGTAGATCGTATGCTGGAGGCCGACGGGAAGCGCGGGAACCGGCTCGGTTCCGAGCTCCGGGAGTCCGAGCTTCGAGAACGGGATCCCTTTCGCGGTCAGATACAGAACCTGCGTCCCACCGACTTCCTCGAGACCGTAGACATGGTCCTCGTATCGGTCCGGATTCTCGGCGATGCGACGCAGCGCTTCGGCCTTGAGCTCCTCGTACGGTCCGTAGATCACGGCCTTCCGCGGACAGACCTCCGTACATGCGGGCTGCCCGACCTCGTTCAGCTGGCCTTCGTCCGTCGTGCCTGCCTTGGCGAGGCACATCTGGCACTTGACCATCGCCGGGGTAGCGGAATCCCATTCGAACTTCGGGATGCTGAACGGGCATGCGACCTGGCAATACCGACACCCGATGCAGCGATCCGGCTTCCAGGTCACGATTCCATTTTGCCGCTTCTGGAACGAACCCATCATGCACGCGGCTGCGCAGGCGGGATCAATGCAGTGCATGCACTGCTGCTTGATGAAGGAACTCTCGCTTTCGTTTTCGTAGAACTTGATAATGTTGCAGGTGTTTGCCGTTAGATCGATCGGATCGTCGTACAGCCGACTGTGCTTTTCGAACTCCAGGTCGTTTGCCCTCCGGCATGCGGCCACGCAAGCTTTGCAGCCGATGCACATGGTCGCGTCGTACAGCATTCCGGTGGCATCGGCCGGAGCTTCCTTCTTCTCCCTGGCCTCGGCTTTCCGCGCGCCCGCCACCATCGCTGTCCCGAACGCGGCGACCTTGAACGCGCCCCGCCGCGAAATGTTCATCGTCAAACCTCCCCGAGCCCGATATCATCCTCGCAGGGCTGGCTCACCTTCTTCGCCGCGATAATCCCACCGCCGATTGCGCCTCCGATGATCCCCCCGAGCGTCATCGTGACCCACGGATTCGGGCCGTCCCGCTGAGTGAAGATCGGCGGATAGGTAGAAGGCGGTGTGGCTTCGGTGATCTCCACCGTCTCGAACTTGCCGAGCGTGAATCCGACCCCCTGTTCTGTGCAGCCGAAGCAGGGAGCGCCGATCCCGATCGGCCAGGCGTCATCGACTCCCCCGAAATTCAGAGTCGAGCAGTTGGCATGGGTGACGGGTCCCTTGCAGCCCATCTCATACAGGCACCAGCCCTGTCGATGACCCTCGTCACCGAATTGTTTCACGAATCGGCCGGCGTCGAAGTGGGCCCGACGCGGGCAGTGCTCGTGGATGACCCGTCCGTAGGCGAACTTCGGTCGCGCCAGCGCGTCGAGCTCCGGCAACGTCCCGAACGTGGCGTACTGGAGCGCAACGCCGAGGAAGTTGTAGGGATTCGAGGGACAGCCGGGGATCGTCACGACCGTCTTGCCCTCGAGCAACGTGGGCGCTCCCACGGCGCCGGTCGGATTCGGCGCGGCCGAAGGTATCCCGCCCCACGAAGCGCACGAGCCGATCGCGATGATCGCGCCGGCATGCTCCGCGACTTCCCGAACGAGGTCGATCGACGTCTGTCCCCCGATCTTGCAGTAGACCCCGTCGTCCTTCATCGGGATCGCGCCCTCGATCACCAGGATGTAAGAGCCCTTGTGGCGCTCCATCGTGGCCTTGCGGACTTCCTCCGCCTGGTGTCCCGCCGCGACCATCAGCGTCTCGTGATAGTCGAGGCTGATCAGATCCAGGATCAGCTCATCGATCGCAGGGTGATGAGTCCGGAGCAACGACTCCGTGCAGCCGGTGCACTCCTGGTTATGGAGCCAGATCACCGAGGGCTTGAGACCCTGTGCCGCATTCTCAGCGAATTTGGCCGCCGCCTCTGCAGGTAGCCCGACGGCGGCTGCCGCCATGCTGCACACCTTCACGAAGTCCCGACGATCGACCGACATCAGGCCGGAAGGCGAGGAGTCGAGTGTGGGAAGCACCATGTCTGCCCTCCTGATGGTTTCACGACGTCGCCTGCTCACCAGCACGAGGCCCCGATCAGGTCGAGGACCTCGCGGCCGGAGGCTGGGAGCCGTGTTCTGCGGGAGCTGAACTCCCGTCCCGTGATTCAGGATCTAAATCGGCTAACCGGGCGGTCCGCTTGCTGCCGACGTCCGCCCGGGCGGACTCTGGAAGTCGTCCTGCTATCGGGCCCTGCGGTCGCCGTAACTCGCGACTTCGACCCTTGAACCGTGGAAGGAAATACCGGTGCCCCTTCGGCCGCGGATTCCCGTTCCCGGCGGTCACTTCAACCGATCGGATCGGGCAGTTGTCGGTCGAATCCAGGCCGGGAGGCCCGACACGAGCCGACAGCGGGGTTAAAGGCAACACGTATGCCAACTTCCCCCTTTGCCCCTGATTTTGCTCTTCGCCAGACCGTTTCGCCCCTATGTCGTTGTAGCATGGGCATGTACAGATCTTCACACAACGGTTTCAGGACTTCTGGACCCGCCGCGAAATCGACTTCCGTCGGGTCAGGCCGTCGGATCTGCGGGCGAGGTGTGGGACGGTTCGGCCCACTGGCACCGTCAGCCTGCCCGGTTTCGGGGTCGACTTCAGCTCAGGGGTCGCATCGACCCACAGGCACCAGGTAGAGCGGTACCTGCTCCGCCGGAAGTTCCAGCACGGCGCGGACCCGATCGGGCTCGAGCCACGCGATCGGAACGCCGGCCAGGCCGAGCGCCGCGGCCTGGAGAAGGAGATTCTGTGCCGCATGCCCCAGGTCCATGTGCACGTAGGGCTCGGCTCCAGGACCGAGCTTGTCGAAAGCCCGTGAGTAGACGGCCGCGAACACGAACACGGCGGGGGCCGAGGTCAGGGAATCCTGGTCGTGCGACGCGGACCTCAGCTCCTCCCGAAGGTCGCGCTCGAGCAGAGTCTCCAGACCGTGGTCGGCCGGCGAATACCGGTCCAGGCCGTCTGCGGTCGCCACGTACAACTCCAGCGGATAGGCCTCCATCGCCGAAGGGGCCGCACGCAGTCGGCCATCGGAGCCGGTAATGCCCTGCGCGGCCCACAGAAGCTGACCGATCTGTTCGGACGAGAGCTGTTCAGGACGGAACGCGCGACGCGAGCGTCGTTTCTCGATCGCCGCTTCCAGGGAAATTGGGCCTTCGAGTCGGGGGGCTGGAAGAACCAGAGCTTTCATAGTGGATTCTCGATCGCGGAACCGGGAGAATCGAAGCCGGGATCGCCGGCCGGTCCAGAAGTTGGACGCTATACATATATTGTACAGTGGAGACGGTGACGGCGACCCCCTGAAAAGAGGCAGGTGGAGCTACCGACCGGGGAGGGCGTCATCGGTTTCGTGCCCGAGTCCGTTTCGGTCCGCCGTTCGACCGGCCGGGCTGAGTCGCTTTGTCTCCATTCCCGGACCCGGTTCGGGGGACGGCCCGTCCCTCCCGGGTTTCCCGAGGACCTTCAGCAGATCGCTTGCGGCGTCCGATTTTCCGTCCATCACCCCAGTTACCAGCATAACTCCGCAACGAAATCGGATCGTTCGTCAGGGCTCCCTCATCGCTTCGACAGGCTTCCCGGATCACGGTTCGGCGGTACGCTTCCTGCACATTTCGTAACCTGTCTTTCCTCAACATTCTGACGCCGCCTTCGTCGCGGCCGACCCGGAGGCCCGTTTCAATGCGTGATGCCGTCGAGCGGCTCTGGCCGGAGCTCGAGTGGATCGAGAGTCTGGAATTGCGCGAGGCCGTGACCCGTGCCTGGGTCCTCGCCCTCGAGCGCAGCCCCCTCGCCCCCGAAGACCTCGAGACGATTCCGTTCACTCTCAAGGTCCCGGACTGTCCCGCCACCTTCATGCAGCACAAGCGCTGCGTCGTCCATATCGCGCGGGATGGCGCCCGGGCGATGCAGGAGTTCCTGGGTGAGTCTCTCGACATCGACCTGGACGTGGTGATCGCAGGGGCGATCCTCGCCGACGTGGGAAAGGTGCTCGAGTACGAGAAGGCGGACGGGACGATCCGCCAGAGCGCCCGTGGACTTGCGCTTCGGCATCCGTTTACCGGCGTGGCCGTCGCGCTCGAGTGCGGCGTCCCGGACGACGTGTGTCACATCATTGCCGCTCATGCCGGCGAGGGAGACATGATCCGACGGAGTACGGAGGCGATCATCGTCCACCACGCGGACTTCATGAGCTATCTGCCGTTTCTCAATCTCGGGGCCTGACCCCCGATCGCGGGAGGAAGACGACCATGGCGCACAGCGTTCCCGGCCAGTCGGCCGAAACGATCACGGCGAAGATGGCCCGCTGGGCCGCCGATTTGCGTTTCGAGGACATTCCGGACAGCGCCGTTCGAGAGGCGCGGCGCTATCTGCTGGACACGCTGGGCTGCGCGCTCGGCGGTTACAAGCAGGAGGACGCGGAGATCGCGCTCGAAGTTCTCGACGAGGTCGCGGGTGAAGGTCCCGCGACCGTGATCGGCTCCGGCCGGAGAATTGACGTGGTGTCCGCCGCCCTGGCCAACGCTCTCATGGTCCGGGTGATGGACTACAACGACATCTACTGGCAGCAGGACCCGTCCCACCCGTCCGACATCATTCCGGCTGCCATGGCGTGCGCGGAGCGAATCGACAAGGACGGCCGGGAGCTGATCGTGGGGATCGTGCTCGGGCACGAGTTCGAGATGCGCCTGTGCGAGGCGGCGTTCCCGGGGATCCGTGAGCGCGGCTGGCACCACGCCACGCTCACTGCCTTCGTGTCGCCGATCGTCGCGGGCCGGATGCTGAACCTGCCGTGGGAACAGATTCAACACGCGATCGGGATCTCCGCCTCGCGCCACGCCACGTTCGGCGCGGTCACGGCGGGCAAGCTCACGATGATGAAGAACACGGTCGATCCGATGGCCACGCAGTCGGGCGTGCTGGCCGCGCTCCTGGCCGAGAAGGGCTACACGGGTCCCGAGCACGTGATCGACGGCAAGGAAGGGATCGTGCACTGCCTCGGACCCGAGTGGAAGCTCGACGTGCTGACCGAGGGTCTCGGCGAGTCGTGGCGCATCGAGCGCTGCGGCATGAAGGCATTCCCGACGGAGGCGCTCACCCATACGCCAATTTCAGCCGTGCTCGACATCGTGATCGGCAACGACCTGTCACCGGACGATGTGGCTACCGTTCGGATTGGTTCGACAGCCCGCTCGGCGGACATTCTTGCGGACCCCTCCAAGTATGATCCGCGCTCGAAGGAAACGGCCGATCACAGCCTGCCGTACGTGATCGCGGCGGCGATCGCCGATCGGCAGATGACGCCGGCACAGCTCACGCCCGAGAAGATCATGGACCCGACAATCCGGGCCCAGCTTCGCAAGGTGAAAGTGATCGCCGACCCGGAGATCGAGAAGGTGTTTCCAGCCCTGCAGCGCGCTGACGTCGAGATCGATACGACGGACGGTCGGACGTTCTCCACCAGGCTGGATTATCCGAAGGGCGATCCACGCAACCCGCTGACGGACGCCGAGATCGAGGCGAAGTTCGACTCGCTCGCCGCACCCGTCCTGACGGACGACGCTTCGGCCCGACTGAAAGAGGCCGTGTGGAGCCTGGAACAGCAGGGCTCGGTGACGGAGTTCATGGCACTCGCGAAATCCGACCGGTGAGGGAGGCGCGTCGGGCCTCCGGGTCCGGCGCGAGTCGCTGATGGGACAGACTATCGTCGAAAAGATCGCGAAGAGTCACCTGATGGAGGGGCCGGCCCGGCCCCTTCGCGCGGGGGACGTCGTGTCTCTCAGGCCGCGGCACGTGCTGACGCACGACAACACGGCCGCCGTGATGAAAAAGTTCGAGGCAATCGGGGCCAGCCGGGTAGCGGACGCCAGGCAGCCCGTATTCGTGCTGGACCACGACATCCAGAACGACAGTGCCGAGAACCTGGCCAAGTACGAGGCGATCGGCGCATTCGCCGCCGACCAGGGGATTCACTTCTATCCGGCCGGCACCGGAATCGGACACCAGGTGATGATGTCGCACGGGTACGTGGCTCCGGGCGCTCTCGTCGTCGCATCGGACTCGCACGCGAACATGTACGGCGCCCTTGGTTCCCTGGGCACACCCGTCGTGCGGACGGACGCCGCCGCGATCTGGGCCACCGGCGAGTTCTGGTGGCAGATCCCGCGCACGATCCAGGTCGTGCTGCACGGGAAGCTGCGGCCGGGGGTGACCGGTAAGGACGTCATCATCACGTTGTGCGGCCTGTACAATCGTGGCGAGGTACTGAATGCCGCGATCGAATTCGCTGGGGATGGCGTCGAATCGCTGGACATCGCCGAGCGAATGACGATCTCCAACATGACGACCGAGTGGGGTGCGCTGGTCGGCTGGTTCCCGGTCGATGGGACAACCCTCGAATACCTTCGTGCCCGGATGTCGAAGCTCGGTTCAAATGGTGGATTCGATCGGTTCAGCGAGCAGGAAATCGCCGAGTGGGAGGCCAATCCTCCGGTCCCGGACCAGGACGCGCACTATGCGGCCCGCATCGAGCTCGACCTCGGCTCGGTCACTCCGCACGTCTCAGGACCGGACACGGTGCAGACCATGCACTCGGTAGCCGACCTCGAACGCGAGTTCATTCGGGTCAACAAGGCATACATCGTCTCGTGCGTGAACAGTCGGCTGGAAGACCTGGAGGCGGCTGCAGCCGTGCTCGAAGGTCGGCGCGTGGCGGATGGCGTTGAATTGTACGTGGCCGCTGCGAGCGCCGAGATCCAGCAGGCGGCCGAAGCCTCCGGCGCCTGGGGAACGCTGCTCGCGGCGGGCGCTCGTCCGCTCCCCGCTGCGTGCGGTCCGTGCATCGGACTCGGGACCGGCCTGCTCGAGGCGGGTGAAGTGGGGATCTCGGCTACGAATCGCAACTTCAAGGGCCGTATGGGATCGCGCGATGCGAAGGCGTACCTGGCGAGTCCCGAGGTCGTCGCGGAATCGGCGGCATCCGGCTACATCAGGGGCCCGATACGACTGGACGGCGGGCACGTCGAGTATCGCTTCGATCGTCTCGACGGCCCCCCGGAGCAGGAAGAGACTGTCCAGATCCTCGACGGCTTTCCCGAGCGAGTGCGCGGCCGAGCGGTGCTCGTGCCGCAGGACAACCTGAATACGGACGGCATCTACGGGAAGGACTGGACGTACAAGGAGGGGATGACCGAGCGTGAGATGGCCGGGGTCGTGATGCGGAACTACGATCCCGAGTTCGCCGGCCGAATCGAGGCGGGCGATGTGCTGGTGGGTGGCTACAACTTCGGAACCGGATCGAGCCGCGAGCAGGCGGCGACGGCGCTCCA
>JAENXO010000462.1 GCA_016649455.1 Gemmatimonadota bacterium
CAGGGCCGCGGAACGAAGTGACTTCTCGACCTGCTGATCCATGTCGCCCTTGAATCCGTTGATTCGGAGACCGAAGGCGATGTTCTCGTAGATCGTCTTTGGAAACGGATTCGGCTTCTGGAACACCATCCCGATCCGCCGCCGGACTTCCACTGCATCTACATCCGGGTCGTACAGGTTCCGGCCGTGAAACAGGACCTCACCTTCCACACTGGCGATCGGGATGAGGTCGTTCATCCGGTTGAAGCAGCGCAGGAACGTGCTCTTGCCGCACCCGGAGGGGCCGATGAACGCGACGACGCGATTCCGGGGGATGGAGATGGAGATCTCCTTCACCGCCGGCTTGTCGCCGTAGAACACGCTCAATGACCGCGTTTCCAGCGCGGCCTGGCCCTGTATCTCCACTAGATCCTCTTCTGATATCGATTCCGCAGGAAAATCGCGGCTGCGTTCATCACCAGCAACAGCACGAGGAGCACGATGATCGCTGCGGCCGCGAGTTCGTGGAATTCCTGCTGCGGCTTGGCGGTCCAGTTGAAGATCTGGATCGGAAGAACCGTGAACGGGTCCATCGGGCTCATCGGCGGGAAGGCGATGAAGGTCAGCGCCCCAATCATGATCAGCGGCGCTGTCTCCCCGATCGCCCGCGACAGCGACAGAATCGTCCCGGTGAGGATACCCGGAAGCGCGACGGGGAAGATATGGTATCGAATGGTCTGCCACTTCGTTGCCCCGACTCCGTAGGATGCCTCGCGCAGCGACCCGGGAACGGCCTTGATCGCTTCCTGCGAGGCGATGATGATCACCGGGAGAATCAGCAGCGCCAGCGTGAGAGCGCCGGCGATCACACTGCGTCCGAGCGCGAAGTAGCGGACGAAGATCGCGAGTCCGAGAATCCCGTACACGATCGACGGGACTCCGGCGAGGTTCGCGATGTTGGTCTGCAGGATCCGGGTCAGCCAGTTCTTCGGCGCGTACTCCTCGAGATAGATCGCGGCTCCGACCCCGATCGGAAAACTCACCGCGGCCGTCAGGCCCATCATCCACAGGGTGCCGAGAATCGCTGACTTGATCCCCGCCCGGGCCGGAATGCGGGACGGGTAGTGCGTGAGCAGATCGATCGACAGCCAGCCCGCCCCGTCCCTGACCACGTCGAACAGCAGCAGCGCGAGGGAGAGGATGCTGAACGCGATCGACACGAGGCACACCACCTTGAAGATCGTACCTGCCCTGTGCCGACGCCGGCTGTCAGGCTGGAACCGTTCGCCGTTCACTCGTACACCTCCCGGAACCGGCGTGTCACCTTCTGGCTCAGGAAGTTCATCGCCAGCGTGATCAGGAACAGGATCAGGCCGACCGCGAAGATCGTCGAGTACTCGAGCGTGCCGTGCGGAGTTTCGCCCAGGCTGATCTGGACGATGTAGGCGGTCATCGTCTGGATGCTCTCGAAAAAGCTCAGCGTCATCTTCGGAGTCGCACCCGCGGCCAGGGTCACGGCCATCGTCTCCCCGATCGCCCGCGAGATCGCGAGGATGAACGACGCCATCACACCGGAGAGGGCGGCCGGGACTACCACTTTCGTCGAGACTTCGAACTTCGTCGCCCCCAGTCCGTATGCTGCCTCGCGCAGCGCCTGCGGCACGGCATTCAGGGCGTCCTCCGACAGCGACGCCACCATCGGGATGATCATGATGCCCACCACGATCGCGCCGCTGGCGGCGTTGAAAATCCCGGTGCCGGGGAAAAGGGTACGGATGATCGGCGTAACGAATGTCAGCGCGAAGTATCCGTATACGACTGTAGGAATCCCCGCCAGGATCTCCAGCATTGGCTTGATCACACCCCGCACATTCAGCGAAGCGTACTCACTCAGGTAAATCGCCGAGGTGAGACCCACGGGCAGGGCGATGAGCATCGCGCCGAACGCGATCAACAGGGTTCCGTTGAGGAGCGGGAGGATTCCGAAGTGCTGGTCCGCGAACAGCGGAGACCAGCGGGTTCCCGTGAGGAATTCCATGATCGGAACCTCACGGAAGAAGCCGATCGACTCCGTGACCAGTACCGTTACGATTCCGACCGTGGTGAGAATCGACACGAGACCGCAGAAAAACAACGCTCCCGCGATTACCCGTTCGCCCCACCGACGCCCGGCGCGGTGGCCGAGATCGAACTCCTCACCGGAGGAAGCAGGTATCAGACCTGCTCCCCCCGGCTCGGGAGTGCGCTCCATCGGGTGCCCCTGGTCCGCTTCAGTTCGCGTTCAGAGTTCCCAGCAGCTCGGTGTAACGCCCACCGTCGAGCGGTACGTATCCGACCTCGGGAACGAAGATCGTCGCGTTGTCCAGGTAGAACTGCAGGAACGCCCGGACCTGCGGCTTCGCGAGCGCCTGCGCCTTGGTATAGATGAACATCGGTCGTGACAGCGGGGCGTAGGTCCCGGTCTCGATCGTCTCGCGGCCGGGCAGGACGCAGCCGCTTCCGTTGTCGATCGCGACGGCGCCGAGCTTGTCAGAGCTCTCCTCGTAGTAGGC
>JAENXO010000511.1 GCA_016649455.1 Gemmatimonadota bacterium
GGTCCGGCCACCAGTAGATCACCGCGGCCGGAGCGTCCGTCCTCCCGCTTATACGGCCAAACAGGTGCTGGGGTTTCGATCGGTCATGGCGCGGCCCGAAACAGGAGAATGTCTCCGTCCTGTACGATGTACTCTTTTCCCTCCAGGCGCACCTGGCCGAGCTCCCTCGCCCGCTTCATGGATCCTGCTTCGACGAAGTCGTCATAAGCCGTTGTCTCTGCTCTGATGAATCCCCGCTCGAAGTCAGTGTGGATTCGCCCGGCGGCCTCAGGCGCCTTCGCCCCGACATGTACGGTCCACGCCCGAACCTCATTGTCCCCGATCGTGAAGAACGTATGCAACCCGAGCATCCGAAAACCACTGCGGATCAAGCCCGCCAATCCGCTCTCGGTCAGTCCGTGCGCCTCCAGGAATTCCGTTCGATCTACCGGGTCCAGTGCCAGAAGCTCTGACTCCAGGTGTGCACAAACTTCCACCACTTCCGCATCCGGATCGGCTTCTCGCACCACGTCGCGCAACTTCGCAGCGTGTGGGCAGCCAGCCGCGAGCTCGTCTTCATCGATATTCGCCACGTAGAGCATCGGCTTGCGCGTCAACAGCCCGAGCGAGCGGACGAGGCGCTCTTCATCCGCGTCGAGTTCAACACGGCGCGCCGGAATTCCCGCATCCAGCGCATCACGCAGCCTTCGAAGCACGGCGGCGAACGTCGTGGAATCCCGTTCGCCACTGCGTTCGCGTCGTTCAGCCTTGTCGAGCGACCGCAGGACAATCTCGAGGTCCGATAGCTCCAGTTCGAGTTCAATCGTCGCGCGGTCTTCGTCCGGATCCTCGAGATGTCCGGTATTCACAACGGCCGGATCGTCGAAGCATCGCACGACATGCGCGATCGCGTCGACTTCCCGGATATGTTGCAGGAACTTGTTGCCGAGTCCTTCGCCCTTCGATGCTCCCGCCACGAGCCCTGCGATATCGACGAACTCGACCACGTTCGCCACGACTCGGGGCGGCCTGACGATCTCCGCCAGGTGCTGGAGGCGCGGATCCGGAACCTCCACGACGCCGACGTTGGGATCGATCGTACAGAAGGGGTAGTTTTCTGCCGGGACCGAGACAGCGGTCAGGGCCTGGAACAGTGTGGACTTCCCGACGTTGGGTAATCCGACGATACCTATGGACAGCTTGGACATTCAATTACCGGTTGTTGCGAGCAGATTGCGGGGCGCGACCGTCATTGCGGTCCGGCTTCCATCGAACGGCCGAGAAGGTATCGGCCTCCGCTTCCTCGCGATACGTCGGGCTTGCCGAAGACGGGCTTCGGAGTACATTCCGGGCGTCTGAACGTGGTGGGCGTAGCTCAGTCGGTTAGAGCGCCAGGTTGTGGCCCTGGAGGTCGCGGGTTCGATTCCCGTCGCTCACCCTCGTATTTCCCCCTTCTCCGCACAGGTGGTCGCAGGTCGTCAGTCCACTCGCTGGAACGTCCGGTGCTCAATCAGCCGCTTTCCGGTCAGCCGCTCGATCAGGTTCGACACCCGGATCTTCGCTGTGCGACGAGTCAGGGGCTGAGGCTTTGCCCTCGCTGGATCGAATGGCCAGTTGCGCCTTTCGATCCATGGAACGGCGACCGCGGGATGGGTGCCCCGGAACGGCTCCAGTCCCGGAGGGAGTTCAAATTCCCACTCGGTCGCCCGGTCGAGATCTTCGCCCCACCATTCCTTGCTCAACCTGAGCTTGGCTGAAAGAGCCTGCTCGCTCTTGACGTATCCGTAGTGGAAGACTCTTCCGCCGGACTTCAGAACGCGAGGCAGGCGCCCATGAACCCGAAACCCCTGCGCATCACTGAAAGACTGCACTCCGGAACTGCGCCGGATCATTCGCACTTCCGCACGATACGATGCTCTCCCGGTCCAGACCCAGTCGGGAGATCCGTAGAAGTGAAGGTAGTCGAATGCGAGGCCCTCCACGTCCTCACGTCCGGCCGCCCTGTACAGCGCCTGGCGAACCGCCTGCAGATCTTCCTCGTGCAGCACCTCATCTGCCTGGATGTACAGCGCCCAATCATGCCGGCACTGCTCAAGGACCCGATTCGTCTCGTCGCCGAGGTCCCGCAACCTGCGGCCCGATGAGTCTCCCCAGTCCGTGGAGTGAATCCGAATTCTCGGGTCACCCAGGCTCCGCACCCGGTCTAGCGTGTCGTCTTCA
>JAENXO010000067.1 GCA_016649455.1 Gemmatimonadota bacterium
AAGGTCTTCCTGCGCGAGAACCCCGATGTCGCGGACGCGATCGAGCAGAAGCTCCGGGTGGTGCTGGGAATCACGGCGGTCGCCGACGAGTTGGAAGAGACGGAGGAAGACAACCCGGAGGCCGCGGAGGCCTGATCCTGCCGTCGCGGGTTCTCATGCGGCCGAACCAGGGTCAGGAGCCCGACGTTTCATGCCGCGGATAACCCGCCTTGCCGCGAGTCGCCGAACCGGGCGAGTCGTGCTGGAGCTGGACGGTGAGACGTGGGGCTCCCTGCCCGACTCGGTCGTGCTTTCCAACTCGCTTCACGAGGGACAGGATCTCGACGAAGCGGACCTGGAGGCTTTCGGCACCGAGGTCGCGCTGGCCGAGGCGCTCAATGCGGCTTTGTCCTGCCTCGCTTATCGTCCCCGAAGCCGGACCGAGCTGCTCCGCCATCTGCGCAGGAAGGGCCACGCCGAGGAGCCGACGTGCACGGCGATCAGCCGCTGTGAGGAGCTGGGGTACATCGATGACAGGGCGTTCGCCCTGTCATTCGTGCGGGACCGGATCCGATTTCGTCCATCGGGCCGACGTCGGCTTCGCTCCGAGCTCGGAGCGCGTGGAGTCGGGGCCGAGGACGCGGAATCCGCCCTCGAGGAGGCGTTCCGGGAGTTCGGGGTTTCCGAGCGTGACCTGCTGCGCCAGTCAGCCACCCGCAGGGCCAGGGCTCTCCAGTCGGCAGAGCGATCTGCGGCTCGCCGGCGTCTGTCCGGGTACCTCCTTCGCCGCGGATTCGCGGGAGGCGATGTCCGATCGATCGTCGATGAACTGCTTCCCGAATCTGAGCGACCCTGAGACGGCGCATGTCCTTACTGCGAGACGTTTCGATTGTATCGGTCGCTGCCCCGGTTCATATTAATAGATTGTGAAGAATCGGCCATCGCCGGCCTACGAACCCGAGGGACATCAAGCGGACGCCATGACTTCGCACGAAATTCGATCGCGCTTCATACAGTACTTCGAGCGACAGGGGCACCTGCACCTGCCGAGCAGTTCGCTCGTTCCCGAATCTGATCCGACTCTGCTGTTCACCAACGCCGGCATGGTCCAGTTCAAGGGGGTCTTCGTCGGCGAGCAGCAGCCTCCCGGACCGCGTGCGGTCACCTCGCAGAAATGCCTCCGGGTTAGCGGCAAGCACAACGATCTGGAAGAAGTCGGCAGGACCGCCAGGCATCACACGTTCTTCGAGATGCTCGGCAACTTCTCGTTCGGCGACTACTTCAAGCGAGATGCGATTCGATTCGCGTGGGAATTCGTGGTCGACGAAATGGGGCTGGATCCGGAGCGCCTGTGGGCGACCGTGCATCACAGTGATGACGAAGCAGCGGAACTGTGGCCCGCGCTGACGGGCATCCCGGCCGAACGGGTCTTCCGGCTCGGCGACAAGGACAACTTCTGGCAGATGGGCGAGACCGGTCCGTGTGGCCCCTGCTCCGAGATCCACTACGACATGCGACCGGAATCCGAGCGGAACATCCGTCTCGATCCCGAGACCTTCGTGGCGCTGGGTGAGGCGGACCAGTTCATGGAGATCTGGAATCTGGTCTTCATGCAGTACGAGCGCACGGCCGAAGGAGATCATCCGCTTCCCCGACCGTCGATCGACACGGGCGCCGGTCTGGAAAGAATCGCGGCGATTCTCCAGGGCACGTGGACGAATTATCATACGGACCTGTTCATTCCGATCATTGAGCGAGCCGAGGAGATCATCGGAATCCCCTACTCGCGCCAGGCGGAGGACTGGGAAGCAGGACTGCCGTTCCGGGTCCTGGCGGATCACGCCCGTGCCGTGGCGTTCATGCTGGCGGACGGCGTCTTCCCGTCCAACGAGGGTCGGGGCTACGTCCTGCGCAGGATTCTCCGCCGTGCAGGTCGCTACGCCTGGCTGCTCGGGCGCCGCGAGCCGACCCTGGACCGGCTGGTGGGGGTCGTCGTGGAGTTGATGAGCGACACCTATCCGGAACTCACCGCCCGGCGCACGCATATCGAGCGCACGACGCGGGCGGAAGAGGAACGATTCCTGGCCACGATCGACGCCGGCATGGATCGGTTCGACGAGGTCGCTCCGAAGGGGGCCGCGGGGACGATTCCGGGGGGCGAGGCGTTCAAGCTCTACGACACGTTCGGGTTTCCGCTCGATCTGACGGAACTCATGGCGGCTGAGCGCGGGTGGACGGTCGATCATGAAGGGTTTGAGACGGCGCTCGAAGAACAGCGCCGGCGATCCCGGGACTATTCAACCGCGCTCGGGTCCGCGGTTCTCGGTCCGCACGGGTCCGGACTTACGAAAGAAGGTCTGCAACGAGCCCGTGGAATCGGAGCCGATGTCGAGCAGGAATTCGTCGGCTACGATCGACTCCGGGTCGAGACGCCAGTCCTCGCGCACGAGCAATTGAACGGTGCCCGGGCGTTCGTGCTCGAGCGAAATCCGTTCTATGTGGAGGCGGGTGGACAGGTCAGCGACAGCGGCTACCTGCGAGGAGAAGGGTGGGAGCTCGCCGTCGAATCAGTCGTCAAGAACGACAGGGGCCAGACAGTCGTCGTGGGCGAGCCGACGCACGGGCAGATCCCTGACGCTCCTGACGGTGTGCTTGCGGTCGTGGAAGAGCATTCCAGGCGCGACACTGAGCGCAATCACACCGCCACGCACCTCCTGCACGCGGCGTTGAGATTCGTGCTGGGCGAGCACGTCCACCAGGCGGGGTCACTCGTGGCACCGGACCGGCTGCGCTTCGACTTCAGCCACCACGGTCCGTTGACGGACGAAGAGCGATCCGAAATCGAGCGGCGGGTCAACGAAGGGGTCTGGGGGAACATGTCGGTGGAGATCGAGCACCGACCGTATCGTGAGGCCCTGGACTCCGGGGCGATGGCGCTATTCGGCGAGAAGTACGGTGACGTGGTCCGGACAGTCAGCGTTCCGGGCGTAAGCCTGGAACTGTGCGGGGGCTGTCACGTCCGGTCGACAGGCCAGATCGGGCTGTTCCGCATCGTGTCTGAAACCGGTGTAGCCGCCGGCATCCGGCGGATCGAAGCGGTCACAGGGCCCCGCGCCTACAGCCGCATGCTGCACGTCGAAGAACTGGTCGCATCACTTGCGGAACGGCTGCGCGTCCCGGCCGCGGACGTTCCTCGCAGGGTCGAGGCCCTGCTCGAGGAACGCGACCAGCTGGAGGAAACCCTGGCGGAGCAGCAAGGGGCTGACTCGAAGGAGCTGGCCCATCGACTGATCGACGAAGCCGGGCCTCTCACTTCCGACGAGACTCGCCTGGTTCGAGCCGACATCGAGCTCCCGGCAGGTTCGGATGTCGCCGCGTTCGGGGACCAGCTTCGCAGCGGCCTGGGATCCGGTGCGGCGATCGTCCACGTGCGCCCGGTAGACGGAAAGGGCTCGATCCTCGGAGTGGTCACTGACGATTGGATTCGACGAGGTCTGAAGGCCGGGGACCTGGTCCGGGCGGCGAGCCAGGCCACCGGGTCCGGAGGTGGAGGAAAGCCCCACCTCGCACAGGGAGGCGTTGGCGATCCGGCAACGGTGTCCGATGCGCTCGATGCGGCCGCGAAACTGGCCCGGGAAACGGCGGCAGCCGGAGAATGACGACGCTCTCTGCGACCGAGCGGTGGTTGGACGAACGGCTCATTGAAGCGCCGCCCGAACTCGCCATGGATGTTCGGACGCTCGTCCGGGCTGCAGGAGAAGACTCGCAGGACGAGAGTGGTGATGCGATTGCCAACCTCCTCGCCCAGGCGGGGTTGTCGGGTCTCGACGAGATCGTGGAGGGTCGAGAGGGCCGCGAATCGGCCCTTCGTCTCCTGGCGGCGGATGCGGCATTGACGTTGGCCTTCGAGGCAGCGGCCGAGCTGGACGGGGACGTCCAGGCCCTGTGCACCCGGCTTGGTCCGCGCGGAGAGCTGGGAGACCGACTGGACCGGGAAACCCGGCCCGGAGGTGGAGGTTGAGCTCGGAACTCGCGCCGGGCGGCAAGCTCGTCGACCTGCACTGTCACCTGGTACCTGGCGTGGACGATGGTGCTCGCACCATTGAAGATGCGATCACTTGCCTCGAGATATTTCGAGATACCGGTATTCTGCGAGTCGTCACGACGCCGCACCTCACGGCGAGTCATGTCCAGAGTTCATGGCGGGAGCGGATCGAGAAGCGGTTTCTCGAACTGCACGCCGCTGCGCAGGAGCGGGTGCCGGAGGTTGAGCTGACCCTGTCGTTCGAGATCCGGATCGACGAGCCGGAAACGGATCTGTCCGATCCGGGTCTCGGCCTGGGGGGAGGGACGCTGCTGGTGGAATTTCCGCAACTCATGCTACCGGCGTTTCCGGATCGAATGCTCGAGAGTGTAGTGGAGCAGGGCTGGCGTGTGGCGCTGGCCCACCCCGAGAGGTACACGGGGATCGGGCGCTCCTTCGGTTGGATCGAACGCTGGCGTGAGTCGGGAGCCCTGATGGTCGTGAACGTAGGGAGCGTGCTCGGTGAATACGGGTCCGAGGCGGAGCAGGTTGCCCGGTATATGCTGGCCCGGGGGCAGGTGGACTGCCTGGCTTCCGATCACCACGCGCGGCCCGGTCGATCCTCGACCCTGAGGGATGGTTGGGATCGACTGAGTCTGAGTCCGACGCCGGACGCGGCGGACCTGCTCACGAGTACGAATCCTGCCAGAATCCTCGCAGGAGAAGAGTGTGAGCCGGTTCCTCCGCTGGACCTGTCATCGGCTATCGTGAGACGACTGAGGAGAATGGTAAAAGGGGAACGGTCATGATGCGGGTCGATGCGGTGGGCGCCGTGACGGCGCAGCTCGAAGATCTTTCGCGCATGGCCGTCCGTTGCGCTGACGTCCTCGCGGAGCCGGCCGGGCGGTACGCCCGGCTCGTCATCGACACGTTCGAGCGAGGTGGCCGGCTCCTGTTCTGCGGCAACGGGGGAAGCGCCGCGACCGTCGAGCACATCGCCACGGAGTACGTGATTCGGCTCAAGCGACAACGGGAGCCACTGCCGGCGATCGCGCTCACGGCAGGCTCGGCGCAGTTGACCGCGGCGGCAAACGACTTCGGCTACGAGAGGGTATTCGTGCGCGCCGTACGAGCGTTCGGTCGCCCGGGTGACCTGCTGGTGCTGCATTCGACGTCGGGGGACTCGGCCAACCTTCTCGCCGCGGCGGGCGAGGCTGCCTCGCTGCGGATTGCCACGGTCGCCCTGTTGGGCGAGACCGGGGGCCAGCTGGCGCCGCTCGTCGATCTTCCGATCCAGGTGCCCTCGACCGACACGGCGCGAATCCAGGAGATTCACCTGGCGATCGAACACGCCGTCGCCGACATCGTGGACTCGCACTTCTCTGACGAGCCGGAGCCGAAATGAGCGGCAGGCTGTGATCACGAGTCATGAGTCCGGTATGCCGGAGCTGGATCCCCCCGAGGGATTCCGGGCGATCGCCGACCGCCTCGAATCTGCCGGGTTCGAGGCCTGGGGTGTCGGTGGGGCGATCCGGGATGCGCTGCTGGGAGTTGAGCGGGCCGATTGGGATATCGCGACCAACGCCCGGCCCGAGCAGGTTCAGGGCATGTTCCGCCGGACCGTTCCTCTCGGTATCGAGCACGGCACGGTCGGCGTCATCAGTCCGGACGGGGCGATGTACGAGGTCACGACGTTTCGTCGCGATGTGGAGACGGATGGGCGGCACGCAGTCGTGGAGTTCGCGGGCTCGATCGACGAAGATCTGTCGCGTCGGGACTTCACGATCAACGCGCTCGCGTGGAGACCGGCCACCGGCGAGATCCGCGATCCACACGGGGGGCGCGAGGATCTCGATCGCAGAATTCTGCGGGCCGTGGGAGATCCGGCGGAGCGGTTCGCGGAGGACTACCTGCGCGTGCTCAGGGGTCTTCGATTCGCCGGCCGGTACTCCCTCGAGATCGATCCTGTTACCCGGACTGAGCTGGAGGCCGCCGTCAGCGGGCTCGGCCGGCTATCTGCTGAGCGGGTTCGCGAAGAGTTGCTGAAGGGCCTCGCCGGCCCCGATGCCGGCGAAATCCTGGCCCTGTATGCGGATATCGGCGCACTCGAGACATGGTATCCGGAACTCGCCGCCGTGGCTCGCAAGGATCCGCGCTGGGCATCGACCCTCGCGGCGATCGATGCGATTCCGGCTCACCGGAGCTCCCTGCGGCTCGTCCGGCTGCTCCTGTCTTTGCCACGTGACGGAGATCCCGACGGTACGCAGGCGACCGAACTGCTCGACAGGTTGAAATGCTCCAACGCCGAAACACGCCGGGCGGTTCACCTGTGGCGCGAATATCTGCCGCTGGTGAGTCCGGCCGATTCGGCGGCGAGGATTCGAGAGTGGCTGTCCGAAGTGGGCGTCGAGCACGCTCGCGACCTGTTCCGACTTCACTTCGCGGTCGCGAGGGCCGCCGGCGCCAGCGAGTCCGAGCGGGTGCTGCTGCACAGCTGGCGCCGGGTGCACGATGAACTCGTCAGCGGCGCTCCGATCAGCCTGGCGGATCTGGCCGTGGACGGCAACGACCTCATCGAGCTCGGTCTGCCGAGCGGACCCCTGGTCGGACTGATGCTCGAAGAACTGTCTGCGCAGGTGATCGAAGACCCGTCCCGGAATGAGCGGGAGACCCTCCTCGCCGAGGCACGTGAACTCATCGAGCTGGGGGCGCTGGATGTGCTCGATGATATCTGATGGTGACCGGGTGACGGACGCTCCGAGCCTGTTCGGTCCAGATGCGGGGCGGAAGGCCGACGGGGTGCAGGTGACAGGGCCGAGCGCACCGCTGGCGGCTCGGATGCGTCCCCGGACGCTCGACGAGTTCGTCGGACAGGACAGGCTCGTCGGACAGGACGGAGCGCTGCGCGAACTGATCGAGCGCGATCGGGTTCCAAGCCTGATTCTGTGGGGACCACCGGGCTGTGGAAAGACGACTCTCGCCGCGATACTCGCCAACCGGACCGGAGCCAGGTTCGAACCGTTCAGCGCGGTCACGGAGGGTGTTCCCCGTGTGCGAGAGTTGATCGCACAGGCGGCCGAGCGGAAACGGGCCGGTGGGTCCGACACGATCCTGTTCGTCGATGAAATTCACCGATTCAACCGTGCACAGCAGGACGCTTTCCTGCCGCATGTCGAGGCGGGGACGATCGTGCTCGTCGGCGCGACGACGGAAAACCCGTCGTTCGAGGTCGTCGGACCTCTGCTGAGCCGGACGCGTGTGTTCGTGCTCGAACCGCTCGAGGCGGAGGCGGTGGAGACGCTGCTGATTCGGGCGCTGACCGATTCCGTACGCGGCCTGGGCGAGCTCGGCCTGGAGATCGAGCCCGAGGCCCTGAGACTTCTGGCGCGATCCGCCGACGGAGACGCCAGACGTGCCCTCAACGCGCTCGAGACGGCCGCCGAGCTGGTCACCCCGGGAAACCGGATCGGCACGCCGGAGGTCGAGCGCGGTCTGCAGCGGCGGTTCCCGCGCTATGACAAGTCGGGAGAGGAGCACTACAACCTGATCTCGGCCCTCCACAAGGCGGTCCGGGGTTCCGATCCCGACGGAGCCCTCTACTGGATGACGCGCATGCTGGAAGGGGGCGAGAACCCGATGTTCATCGCCCGCCGGCTGGTTCGGATGGCGGTCGAGGATATCGGGCTTGCCGATCCCGGCGCTCTGCGTCTCGCGATTGCCGCGAGAGATGCCTACCACTTTCTCGGTTCCCCGGAAGGCGAGCTGGCATTGGCCGAAGCCTGCCTGTATCTGGCCGTCGCGCCGAAATCGAATCGCGTGTACCGGGCCTTCGGCGCAGCATCCAGAGCCGCGCGGGACACTCCGGCCGAGCCCGTGCCCCTGCACATCCGGAATGCCCCGACCGGCTTGATGAAGGACCTGGGATACGGGGCTGGTTATCGCTACGATCACGACTGGGCTGATGCTGTCGCCCCCCAGCGATATCTACCTGAATCCCTGGACGGAGCCACGTTCTATGAGCCTGGTTCCCAGGGGGTTGAGTCCCGGATCGCCGTTCGAATGCAGGAAATCCGGGAGGCCCGTGAGCAGGCGAAGCAAGACGAGTCCGGGTCCGAGCCGGGCGGCTCCGACGACCACGAAGCGGGGGACTGACTCACGGGCGCGCCGATCGAACTCAGTCCTCCCGTCGAACGGGCAATCCTCGTCGGTGCGCCCCGAGTCGATGTGCCGGCGCGGCTCGTCGATGAGCATCTGGAGGAGCTCGCGCGTCTGGTCGATACGGCTGGAGCAGAGGTGGCCGGGTCGCTGATTCAGCGGCTCGCTTCGCCACATCCGGCCACCTACATCGGACGCGGAAAGGCCGACCAGCTCAAGATTCTCGCTGAAGAACAGTCAGCTACTCTCATCGTGTTCGACGAAGATCTGTCGCCGGCCCAGGGTGCGGCGCTCGAGAAGCGAATTGGCGTCCGAGTCATGGACCGGACCGAGCTGATTCTCGACATATTCGCGCTGCGGGCTCGTACCGCGGAGGCGCGATTCCAGGTCGAGCTCGCACAACTCGAGTACATGCGCCCGAGGCTGAAGCGCATGTGGACCCATCTGTCGAGGACCCAGGGCGGGATCGGCACGCGCGGTCCCGGCGAGACGCAGCTCGAGACCGATCGTCGGATGATCGATCGTCGAATCGCCCGGCTTCGCCGGGAGTTGGGACACATCTCCCGGGCCCGCGGGACCAGGCGAAAAGGCCGCGGCGAGGAATTCCGTGTTGCCCTCGTGGGGTATACGAACGCAGGAAAATCTTCGATCCTGAAGTCATTGTCCGGAAGCGACCTGTTCGTGGAGGACCGGCTGTTCGCCACTCTCGATTCGGCCACTCGGGGCGTGGAACTGGGTAGCGGGTATCGAGCCCTCGTCACGGACACGGTGGGCTTCATTCGCAAGCTTCCTCATGGTCTCGTTGCGTCTTTCCACGCGACGCTGGAGGAGGTAGCCGAAGCCGATCTTCTCGTCCACGTCATTGACGCGTCGAGCCCGAGTTGGGACCACCAGGTCGAAGCCGTGGAGGATGTCCTGCACGAAATCGGCGCGGTGGGTCACCCGACGGTGCTCGCCTTCAACAAGGTGGACCAGCTCACGCACACGGAGGAAGACGCCCTCAGACTGCGGGCGGCCAACCTGTTCGGACCGCATGTACTGACATCGACTCGCGAGCAGTACGGACTCGCCTCGTTGAAGTCGGCTCTTCGAATGCGGGTACAGGCGGAGCGCCCGACCGTCGAGCTGTCGGTCCCTGTGAGTGACGGAAAAACGCTCGCGCAGGCCTACCGGGAGTCCGAGGTGCTCAACCGCCGCGACA